>JAYUTY010000568.1:0-7812 GCA_043754875.1 Gemmatimonadota bacterium | reverse complement strand
CCGTGACGTCCACATCGACGGTTGGCGGCGCCTCCTCGACGAGCGCCGCACCGGCGACTCGTCTGTCGCCGATGGATCCCGGCGGCGTTCGCGTCGTCGGCGTCGGCACGCCGGCCGAAGATTCCATCAACGCGGCGCTTCGCCGGCGGCGCCTGATGCTGGTGCGCGATTCGGTGGTGCGCGACAGCGTGCTGCGTGCGCGCAACGCGGCGCGTGCGCGACCGGACTCCATCGTGCCCACCGACAGCACAGCGCGACCCGACTCGTTGCAGCGCTAACGGACCAGCGGCGCACCTACGCGCCCTGGTAGGGCCCTCCGACCGCGCCCCACCCACAGATCGGCATCGGCTGCTCGGGGCCCGGCGTGACGCCGTCCTGCCAGTTGATCACCGCGAGCCGGGTGCCCCATTCGAGATAGGCGACGAAGGCGCTCCGGAACGCCGGATCGTCCGGGAGCCCGACTGCCACGGCACTTTCGAGCAGCAGCGCCATCGACCGCTGCCGCTGCTCCTGCGTGAGATGCCGGCGCAGATGCTGCCCGAGCATCGCCGCGTGGCCGCCGCGCTCCGCCGAGTACGTCTCCGGCCCGCCGAACACCTCGGCGAGCCGGATGGGCGAAGATGCATCACGTCGCTGTTGGAGCAACACTCGTCGGCGAGCTCTCGAGCTCGACCGCAGCGCCTTCTGGCTGCACGAGCCGCAGTCGCTCCAGGAGCCACGACATCGACAGCCCCTGCAGCACGAGTGAGAGCAGCACGACGCCGAACGTCATCGCGACGATCTGCGCGCGGTGCGGAAAGTCGAGCGGCAACGCGAGCGCCAGCACCATCGACAGCGCACCGCGCAGGCCGCCCCAGGTCAGCACCGTGGTCCAACCGGCGGGCAGCCGCTCCCGCGTCGGACGCAGCAGGGCGGCCACGAGCATCACGACGGCGTAGCGGGCGAGCAGCGCCCCCAGGAAGGCGATCCCGATGATCGGCCACGAGCCGACCAGCGTGGAAAGCTGCACCTCGAAGCCGATCAGCAGGAAGACGATGGAGTTGAGCGCGAAGGCGACGTAGTCCCAGAAGCTCTCGACAGCGACCTTCGTCGACGCCGACATCCCCTTGTGCCAGCCATACGTGCCGCACAGCAGGCCGGCCACCACCGTCGCGATCACCCCGGAACAGTGGAACTGCTCGGCGAGCACGAACGATCCGTACGCCGCGATCACGGTGAGGGCGATCTCGATCAGCGGATCGTCGATGCGCTTGGTGATCTGCGTCGTCACCACGCCGGCGAACAGGCCGGCCAGGACGCCGCCGCCTACGATCGTCACGAATTGCAGCAGCAGATTGGCCGGCGACGTGACCGAGCCGCTCACGAAGGCGAGGATGAGCGTGAAGAAGACGACCGCGGTCCCGTCGTTGAGCAGGCTCTCCCCTTCCACGAGTGTGCTGAGTCGGTGCCCAACATTCAGGCGCTTGAACAGCGCCACGACGGCGATCGGATCGGTGGCCGCGATCAGCGCCCCGAAGACGAGCCCGTAGCGCCAATCGAACGTGGGATCGATGCCGAAGCCGGCCATCATCGGCGTGATGATCGCCGCCGTGAGCGCGATCGCCGCGATGACTCCTGGCACCGCCAGCGCGCCGAGCGCGAGCCGGTTGTTCCAGAGCTCCCGCGCGCTGATGTTGAACGATGCCTCGAAGATGAGGCCCGGCAGGATGAGCGCGAACAGCAGTTCCTTCGTCAGGTGCGGCGCTTCCACCACGTGCAGCATGCCAAGCACGAGGCCCACGAGCACGAGGGCGACCGTGTACGGCACGCGCAGCCGGCGGACGGCGATCGCGACCGCCGTCGCGATCGAGAAGAGCAGCACATAGGTCGTCTCGACGTTCATGCTGTGACGCTAAGCGCCCCGACGCCGGAAACCCAGTCCGGCCACCGTCATCGATAGCATTGTCAGCGGTCTCTGGTGCGGCACGCGTGACCCCGCCATCGTCTCGAGAGTTGTGCTCGGCGACGAATGACTGTAACTCAAAGCGTGTTGCACCGAGCGCACTCGATGGTGCGCGATGCAGTGCGCCGAACGCCGCCCGCGGCGGCACTGGCTTCATTCAGGCGAGGGTCCGATGGCCGGAATTCGCGAGTTCACTGACGACGACGGCGCACGCTGGAGCGTCCGAGCCGTCGAGCCCGCTCACGCAGCGCGGCGCCAGACAGCCGATCGCCGCGAGCCGGACCGGGCCTTTCACGGCCGTCGCCACGACGCGGACGCACACGACACGCGTCGCACCCGCACCCGCACCCGCACCCGGCCCACCGAGGGGCCGCCGTGGCTCGTCTTCCAGTCCCACCGGGGAAAGCGACGCCTCCTGTCGCTGCCGGAGCACTGGGAGCTGGCGAGCGACGAGGAGCTGGCGGCGCTCTGTCGGCAGGGGAGACCTACCCCGCTCTCCGACCTCTCGGATCTCTCGAATCTCTCGGATCTCTCTGCATCGTCCGCCCCAGGACCGCTCGAGCACGGCGGCACGTAACCGTCTCGCGCGTCTCGTCTCCTTCGAGATGACCGGCGGCGGCGCGTTCTTCGATCAGTTCATCGAGGACGATTTCACGGAGAGCGAGGAGCAGTTCACGAGCAGTTCACGAGCAGTTCACGAGCAGTCGCCGGCCCGAGCTTGTCGCCGGCCCGTCACCAGACCGGTGCACGGCAGTGCGAGCACGTCACCCCGGTCCGCACGTCGAGGATCGCGCCGTGCCGGCCGAACGTGACGAGCTCGAAGGGCACCGCACCTCGCTCGTGACGATGCACCGGCGCACAGTGGCATTGCGCACGCGTTCGGACCGGACGTCCATCCGCCGCGACCACTGCCCGCCGACGTTCCGAGAGCACCAGCCAGCCGACCGTCCCCGACGGACCCACCGTCTCAGCGTTGAGCGGTCCGGGCGTCCAGCGCGCGCCGTGCACCTGCCAGTCATCGCCCGTATCGGCCGCTGGCGCCACGAGATCGTGATCCCACGCCGGGTCCGGCACGCCGGGTACGGCTTGTGGGAGCGCCAGCAGGGCACTGAGCGTCTCCTCGTACAGCGCCTCGAACGTCGTCCAGCCGCAGGTGAGCACCGGGATGATCAGCTGCCGGACCCGATGCGCCGAACGTGCCGGCGTGCCGAGGAGAGGAAGGATGGCGACCGCCGCGTCGCGCGCCGTGGCTGCGACGCGACGCTCCGTCATCACCCATGACGACATCCCGCGCGCCGTGCCGTCCACGAAGGGGCGAAGCGCGTGACTCAACGCTCGGCGAGCATCAAGGCGATCATCCAGGCGAGCATCCACGCAATCGCCCGAGCGATCACCCATCGGTCCCTCGTCTCATCCGTCGCTCTCACCTCGGTGGCGCCCCATCTCCGCAACTGGCTTCGCGATCAAGACGAGGCGGGGAGAAAAGCGACACACGCGAGCAGGGCGCGATCCGCTAGCGCCCGATCCAGTACGTCCCCTTGAGCAGAAACACATTCGTCGGCACCGTCCGGAAGATCGCCCCGACGTCGCGCCGCGAAGCGAAGTCGCCGATCTGTGCGAAGTCGCTGCGCTGCTGCTGCCACACGAAATACAGTGACGAGCCTGGCCGGTAGTCCCACCGCATCACTGCGTTGCCGCGCAGCGAGCGGACGTTGAAGTTGGGCTGGCTCACGGTGAATGCCGGCGAGGTGCCGGCACCATCGGGATCGATCGTGTAGCGCGCCACCGTGGCGTCATAGCTCAGGCTGCCGCCATCCACACCGTAGCGCGCGAAGTCGTACTGGCCCGGTGTCAGGAACTCCTTGAACCCCTCGTAGCGGCCCGTGGAGACGAAGGGCTGCGCATACATCACGAAGCTCAGCGTCGGCGAGACGGTCACGTCCACGCGCGTGTCCAACGAGAGCGTCGTCTGTGTGAGCGTCGCGAACACGTAGCGCCGGCCGTACGTGCTGGTTGCGGCCGCGTCACCCACGGTGCGCACGAGCTGCTCGGTGTCGTGCAGCCGACTTGCGCTCGGCCCGAAGTTGATGTGCACGTTGGACGTCGGCCGCAGATCCAGCGAGACGCTCGCCTGCGGGAGATCGCCGCCGAGGACGTCGCGCGTGTAGCCGCCGGAGAGGCTGACGATCACGGGGCGCCGCACATCGCTGCTGACGCTGCCGTTCACGAACCGGCTTGCCGGCTGCCGTCCCATCGGACCGCCGCGGAGCAGCACGTTGTCGTAGTAGCCGGGCGAGAAACCCGCGCCCATGCTGGCATTCCATTGGTTGAGAAAGGTCGTGTGACCCTGCGCGGCGTAGGCGTGGAAGATCCCGTTGCCGCCATAGTCCCACGTGTCGTTCTCGTAGACGAATGCCGTCCAGCTGCTCAGATGCCGACCCGCCTTGAACTGCTGGCGTCCCACGAGCGTCGAGAGCGATTTGTAGCCGGTGCGGCTCTGCAGCCCGAGGTCGTTCAGCTCGAGCCCGGGACTGCTCGCCTTCACCGCCACCGATCCGAATGTCGAACCGTTCTTCGCCAGCGCGACCTCGCCGATGTAGCCAGCCATCGACGTGCGAGTGCTGTCGTAGGTGAGATAGTCGGTCGCGTCGGGGCGCTGGAAGTAGTGGTTGCTGTTGCGTTGCGTCTGCGCGATCGCCTGCCGGCTTCCCTCGACGCGACTTCCCGCCGCGAAGCCGCTCACGATCCAGCTCCGCTGCGCCATGTCGTGCTCGAAGTCGATCCCGCCCACGGTCGCGGCGCGGCGCAGCACGGGGGCGAACACCGAGTCGCCAAGTGAGCGCGACGACTGCTGGAGCAGCGCGCCGATCGTCGTCGCGCCGCCGCGAAAGTCGCGCTTCACGCGGCCCGCGAAATAATTGGCGAGTGGCTCGACCGGCGTCTCGAGTCGCTGGCCAGCCGTCGTGAGCAGCTGCGCCCGCTGCTCCGTCGTCACGGCGTCGAGTAGCCCCACCGTCCATGGACCGCTCTTTCCCGTCACCTTGGCCGCGCCGGCGATCGTCGTCTGCGTCGGCACGTCGGCGTAGAGCACGCCGCCCGGCACGCCGCGCTGCGGCTGCCGCCCGATGCGGCGCGAGTAGAGATACGTCTGGCTCCCGTAGTCGTTCTGCCGCACCACCTGCCCGAAGCTGAAGACATCACTCCCCTCGAGGAAGAACGGGCGCTTCTCGGGGAACGAGGTCTCGAACGCCGAGAGGTTCACGACCGCGGGATCCACCTCCACCTGGCCGAAGTCCGGATTGATCGTCGCGCTCAGGGTGAGCCCGCGTGGCAGCCCGTACTTGAGGTCACCCCCGACTTTGGGCGTCGAGTTGGTCCGCGAGTAGAACGGGTTGGCCGCATCGCCCGGCGCTCGGGTCACCGTGGAGCTCACGTACGGTGTGATCTCCAACCGATCCACCACGCGCACGCCCGTGAGGCCGGCGAGCTCGCCGAATCGCGACACGAAGCCGCCATCTCCCGGCGTCCAGGGTGACCATGTGTCGCGCTCGTTGCGGCGCGCGACATCGCGCTGCACCTGAAAGCCCCAGACGCGCCCCGCCGCCGAATCGCCACTGAAGCGCAGCTGGCTGAGCGGGATCCGATACTCGGCAGTCCACCCGACCGAGTCGATTCGCGTGGCCACTTCCCAGATCGCATCCCAGTTCAGATCCTCGTTGCCGTCGTTGGACATGTAGACGTCCTTCTGTACACCGCGCGGCGTGGTCGAGAAGCGGAAGGCCGTGCGGCGATCGTGATAGGAATCCACGATCAGGTGCACCCAGTCGGAGTAGATCCCCGTCGCCGATGTCGCGTCGCGTCGCGCGAGGCCGGCAGCGATCGAGTCCGGATGCGCGTCGAACATCCGGATCCCCACGTACAGCGCCGCGTCGTCGTAGACGACGCGCACCTCCGTGCGGTCGAGCGCCGGCTTCCCGGGCGCGGGATAGCTCTGCGTGAACTCCCCGCTCGGCTCGGCGCTGGCCCATGCCGCCTCGTCGAGACGGCCATCGAGCGTGATCAGCGTGGTACGGCGCACCGCGCGCATGGAGCGGGTTGGTGCGGAGGGCGTTGGCGCCGCCGCCGCGGACGTGTGCTGCGCAACGAGCGGGGACAGCGGGAGCACGCAGCTCAACGAGAGCGCAAGGATGAGGCAGCGCATCGGGTGGGACGAGTGGGTGAGTGCCCGGTCGGGAGTCCGAACGGTGCCCGGGCATGAAGCTGTGACAGCCATTTCGCCATGAAGGTTTGAACTCCGCGGACATCACCCGTCGTCACACGCGCCCATCGCTCGCTCCTGCTCTTGCTTCGGCTTGTGTTCGGGTATTACCATCATCGTCCGCTTCAGCCTCGAGGTCGCCATGCCCAAGTCGGACGCGTCATTCAACCTTCAGAACTATGCGCCGGTCGCCGATCGGATTCGCCTCTTCTACGAGAGCTTTCCGGAGGGGCGGATCACGACGGAGCTGGTGTCGCGCACGAGTGTCGAGGTGACGTTCAAGGCGCTGGTCTTCCGCGACGCAGCAACGGCGCACCCGGCGGCGACCGGTTGGGCCTCCGAGCGCGAAGGAGACGGCGACGTCAACAGTGTGGCGTGCCTCGAGAACACCGAGACGTCGGCGATCGGGCGCGCCCTCGCCAACCTCGGCTTCACCGCGTCGCTCCGGCGTCCGAGTCGCGAGGAGATGGAGAAGGCGGAACGGGCACGACAGCGGCCGCTGGTGGCTACGTCGGTACCAGCGCACGCGCGGATTGGCGCGCCGGTGCCACGCCCCACTCGGACCAGGGTACGCGAGCCGAAGCGCGACGCAGATGCAGATGCCAGGGCCGATATCGCGCTCGACCTGCTCGATCTCATCGGAACGGCGGAGCGACGCGGCTTCTCGGACGGACGAGCGACGCTGCTGCGTGCCGCAGTCGCTGGCACCACTGCCCAGCATCCACACGCAGCCGCGCGGATGCGACGCATCGAGGCGCGGCTGCGGGCATGGCTTCGTCGGCGAGACGAGTAGGCACATCTGCGGCAGATCTGCGGCACATCACGCGCCGCATGTGATGCGGCACGTTGTAACGGGGAGGTGTGCATCCCGTGAGAGACCACGAGGCGCACCATTCCTGCGCCGTCATCGATCGGGAATCGATCGGGAGGGCGCGGGTGCCCAGCGAGAGTGAGAACACCGTTCGGATCGACAGCACCGGACCACCGCTCGCTCCGGACCCATACCAGTCGCAGGCGAGCTTCATTGCGGCGATCCGTCGTGGCGATCCGCTCGCCCTGCGAAAGCTGTTTCTCTTCTACGCCCCGCTCCTGCGCGATCAGGCGCGCAAGATGAGCGTCCCCGAAGACGAACGCGACGAGATGGTCACGACGCTGCTCGACGATGTCGTGCTGCGACTCCACGAGGCGCAGATTCCGCCGCGCGAGTTGACGCGCTATGTCGTCGCAGCGCTGCGGAACCGGGCGCGCAACCATCATCGCGACCGCAAGCGGCGCCTCATGCGCAGCGAGCGTGCGTATTCGGAGCATGGCCCCGCCGCCCAGCGCATCGTGGCCGAGTGTCATTCTGCCTACGGCCTGCAGCAGAGCGCGCCGTCTGATGATTCGACCGATGAATCGCTTGGTGCCTCCCTTGGCGACACCGACGCCTTGAGTCTTCGCTCGGCGATCGAGAAGCTTGCGGAGCGGTCTGCGCTCGCGCTGACTGCGCAGGAGCAGGACCTGATGGTGGGGGTGAGCCGGCATATCCCCATGCGCGAGCTGGCAGCCCAGGCGGGGATCACCTATGGCGCGGCGCGCGTGCGCGTACACCGGCTCCGCGAACGAATGGTCA
>JAYUTY010000567.1:0-2644 GCA_043754875.1 Gemmatimonadota bacterium | reverse complement strand
TCCGCGCGCCCGCCGTCGTGGAGTTCACGTACTGAATGCGCCGCACGCATGTGACGCGCGTGCGACCACGACTACTCGTCCAGCGACGCGCCGTTGCTGCGGATCACGCCGCTGTAGTAGTGCGCGCTCGCCTTCGGCGTGCGCTCCTGCGTCTCGTAGTTCACGTGCACGATCCCGAACCGCTTGGAGAAGCCGAGGCTCCACTCGTAGTTGTCGAGCAGGCTCCACGCGAAGTAACCGCGCAGGTTGGCGCCCTGGCGGATGGCGTCGTGCGCCGCCTTGAGGTGCTCGCGGAAGTACCAGACGCGGAGCGGATCGTCCACGCGTCCGTCGATCGCGTGCGGCGCGTCGTAGAACGCCGCCCCGTTCTCGGTGATGTAGAGCGGGATCTTGCCGTAGCGCTCCGTCACCCAGAGCAGCGTGCGCGTGAGGGAGGGCGGATGCACCTCCCAACTGGTCTCCGTGTACGCATGCTCGGGCTGGCGCACGTACGCGAGGCGCACGGGCTTCGCCGTCGGCTCGTCGCGAACGACGCCGCGCGTGTAGTAGTTGATGCCGAGGAAGTCGATCTTCTCGCGGATCAGATCGAAGTCGGCGGCCGGAAAGTCGGGCCACGCCGCGCCGAAGATCTCGTGCATCTCGTCCGGATACTCGCCGCGGAAGACGGGATCGAGATACTGCCGGTTCATGTACGCGTCGCCACGGTTCGCCGCGGCCTTGTCCTCGGCGGAATCCGTCGCGGCGTCCTTGAGCTCCAGATTCACGACGAGCCCTACCTGTCCCACGCGCGACTCTGCGCGGAACGCCTGCACGCCGCGGCCGTGGGCGCGGAGCAGGTTGTGGCTGGCAATCGGCGCCTCGAACATGTTCTTGTGCCCTGGCGCGAGCGCGCCGTGCAGATAGCCGCCGTCCGTCACCACCCATGGCTCGTTGAGCGTCGCCCACATCGGGACGCGATCGCCCAGCCGCTCGAACACGATCGCGGCGTAGTCGCCGAACCAGTCGGCGACGTCGCGGTTCAGCCAGCCGCCGCGATCGTCGAGCGCCACAGGGAGATCCCAGTGGAACAGCGTCGCGTTGGGGGTGATCCCTTCGGCCAGCAGCGCATCCACGAGCCGCTCGTAGAAATCGAGGCCGCGCTTGTTCACCGCCCCCGTGCCATCGGGCAGGACTCGGCTCCAGCTGATGCTGAACCGGTACGCCTGCAGCCCGAGCTGCTTCATCAGCGACACGTCGTCGCGCCAACGGTTGTAGTGATCGCAGGCGACGTCGCCCGTGTCGCCATTCGTCGTGAGACCAGGACTATGCGCGAATCGCTGCCAGATGCTCGCCCCCGCGCCGTCGGCGAGCGGGCTACCTTCGATCTGATAGGCCGACGTGGAGGCGCCCCAGAGGAAGTCGTCGGGAAAACGATGCGAAGCAGTCATGCGTACCAGGTCTGGATGGCGTGCGCCCGGAGGTCGAGCGCCCGATGGGCAACCCGCGACACCGGGAGAGTCAGGTGACGGCAGCGACGAAGACGGCCGCAACGGTCGAGCTGAACGGCGTACGCAAGGAATATGACGGAGGAGTCGTCGCCGTGCATGGCGTCGATCTCACGGTCCGCGCCGGAGAGCTCGTGGTCCTGGTCGGCCCGTCCGGATGCGGCAAGAGCACGACGCTGCGGATGGTCGCTGGCCTCGAGTCGATCTCGGGCGGCACGCTCTCGATCGGAGGGCGCGTGGTCAACGACGTGCCGCCCGCGGACCGCGACATCGCGATGGTATTCCAGAGCTACGCGCTCTATCCGCACATGACCGTCCGGGAGAACATGGCGTTCGCGCTCCGGCTCCGGAAACGCCCGGATGCCGAAGTGACCGAGCGCGTCACCGTCGCCGCGGAGACGCTCGGCCTCACGGCACTGCTCGACCGGCGCCCACGCCAGCTCTCGGGGGGGCAGCGGCAGCGCGTCGCGATCGGGCGCGCGATCGTGCGCGAGCCGAGCGTCTTCCTGTTCGACGAGCCGCTCTCGAACCTCGACGCCGCCCTCCGCGGCGAGATGCGCCGCGAGCTGGCAACGCTGCACGCCCGCCTCGGCGCGACGATGCTCTACGTGACGCACGACCAGATCGAGGCGATGACGCTGGGCGACCGGATCGTCGTGATGCACCAGGGCCGCGTGAGGCAAGTGGACGCGCCGGAGCGAGTCTACAGCAATCCGGCCGACACCTTCGTCGCCGGCTTCCTCGGCAGCCCGCCGATGAACCTGCTTCCGGGCACGCTGCAGCGCGGCGCGGATGCGCTCACCGTGCAGCTGGATGATGCGCCGTCGCTCGGCCTCGTCGTGCCGGCGGAGCTGGCGTCTCGTCTCCGCAGCACGGAGACAGGCCGCGTGGTGCTCGGCATCCGCCCCGAGCATCTGCGCACCACGAGCCAGGAGGACGCCGGATCGTTCGGCGCCGTCGTGGAGCTCGCGGAGCCGCTCGGCCACGAGCAGCTGCTTCACCTCCGCCTCGAGCGGGCAGCGCTCACGGCACGTGGCGCACCCGGGGAGCGCCCGGCTGTAGGCGCTACGATCTTCGTGTCGCCGGACTCGACCAAGCTCCACCTGTTCGATGAAGCGACCGGCGTCACGCTCACCCGCGCGTAGCGACCATGAAGGTGC
>JAYUTY010000566.1:0-2647 GCA_043754875.1 Gemmatimonadota bacterium | reverse complement strand
CCGATCCGCTCTCCATCGGTGACGAGATCCCGTACCGCTCGACGATCGTTTCCGGCATCGTGAATGCGACCCGCGGTGCAGCCACATTGGGATTCGCGGTGCGCCGGCGGAGCGCCACGGTCGATGCCACCAGCTCGGCCGCAACCTCGGTGGACGTCGGCGCCGTGCTCGAGCGGCCGGCGGGGCTGCCGCTCCGGGCCGGTCTCTCGAGCTTCCTGCTCTCTCCGAGCGCCGGCAGGGAGCGGGCGACGGCACTTGGCGCCGTGGAGGGGTATCTTCCAGAGCGCTTCCTGCGCTCTCGCATCGGTGCTGCGTATCAGCACGACCGGGCAGGCGACGGCGAGACGTTTCTCTACGGTGCGGCTACGTCCGGCCTCGTCGATCTTCGCGGCGGCATTGCGCGACAGACGTCATTCGGCGCCTCCTCGACACGGTTGAGGCTCGGGCTGGATCTGCGGCATGGCCACTACCTGGTGGGCGTCGCCCGCGAGGAGGGCACGGCCGGCCTCGGCGCGACCTACCAATTTCTGCTGACGACGGTGTTCCCCTGATGTCCGAAGTGTCCGAATCTCCCCAGGCGCCTCAGCGCACGAACCTCCTCAACCTGACGCCCACCGCCGCCGAGACGGCGCTGGCGGAGGCGATGGTCGCGCTCGGACAGCCCAACTTCCGTGTGGCGCAGGTGCTTCGCCGGCTGTGGATCAATCCCGCGCCCAACTTCGAGGCGATGCAGGAGCTGCCGCAGTCGCTTCGCGCCGCGCTCGACGAGCGGTTCACCCTGCCGCGGCTCGAGCTCAGCTATCGCCAGCTCTCGACGGACGGCACGCAGAAGTTCCTCTTCCGCCTTGAGGACGGCGAGGCGATCGAGACCGTGGCGATCCCGGACGGCAAGCGGATGACGCTGTGCATCTCGTCGCAGGCGGGATGCGCGCTGCGCTGCGCCTTCTGTGCGACGGGGGCGATGGGCTTCTCGCGCAATCTCGAGGTGTTCGAGATTGCCGGCCAGGTGCGCGAGATGCGGCTGCTCGAGGAGCCGATCGACGTCACCAATATCGTCTTCATGGGGATGGGCGAGCCGCTGATGAACTGGAAGGCGGTGGATCCCACACTGACCCTGCTCAACGATCCGCGCGCGCTGGGCATCGGCGCGCGACACATCACCATCTCCACCGTCGGCGTGCTCCCCGGGATCGTGGCGCTGGGCAAGCGTCCGGAGCAGTTCCGGCTCGCGCTGTCCATTCACGCCCCGACGGACGAGCTGCGGCAGGAGCTCATGCCGATCAACACGAAGTATCCGCTGGCCGACGTGATCGAGGCTGCGAAGGTGTTCGACCGCCGCGTGACGTTCGAGTACGTGATGCTCGGCGGGGTGAACGACGGGATCGAGCAGGCGCGTGCGTTGGCGCAGCTTGCGCGCGAGTGCCGTGCGTTCGTCAACCTGATCCCGCTGCATCCGGGCGGCTCTCAGGGATTCGTGCCGACCTCGGGCAACGAGATCTCGCGCTTCGCCCGCCTGCTCCGCGATCGCGACGTCGAAGTGGCGGTGCGCAAGAGCCGCGGTATCGACATCGCGGCCGCGTGCGGCCAGCTACGGGTCGAGCGGCTCGGCCGGCGGGCGCCACGCGCCGCCGAGGAGCACGGTGACGTCCAGGTAGCGTGAGCTGTCGGGGCGGGCGGCGCTGCGCGCTGCCGGCCCCAGCGCTCGCGCGATGGCGGCCGCCCATTCTGGGTGACCGGAGCGGGCGAGCACCAGCGTCGTGTCGCCAATCGGTCCCGCGGTTCCGAGCTCGACGACGTCGTAGCCGCGGTCGCGCAGCAGTCGCGTCGCCCGACGCGCGAGCCCTTTCGTGCGCGTCGCGTTCAGGACCTGTACGCGGATGCGCACCCCTGGAGGCGCATGCTCCACGTCGGCCGCCGCCCCGGCCATCGGAAGTACGGAACGTGTGCCGGCGTGTCTGGCGCGCAACACGTAGGCGCCCGCAGCCAGCATGAGGACGAGCAGCAACATCGCCAGAATCGCGAGACGCTTCATCGCACCGCGTTCCAGAGCTCGGTGACCTCGGGGAACAGATGCATCCCCTCGCGCAGTGACCACTCCATTCTCGCTCGCAGCACCTGCCTGAACGTCGCGTCGAACGCGTGCGGAACCTGCGAGGCGAGATACGCGCGATCGGCACGCGAGAACTTTCGTCCGGGCTCGAGATAGTCCGCCATGTAGAGCGCACGTCCGAGGCGACCCCATGCAGTGGAGCCGACGGTGTGATAGCGGACGGCGTCGAGCAGCTCCTGGCGACGCTCGCCAGACGCGAGCAGCCGAGCCGCCGCCGCCGGTCCGTGCAGCATCCCGGTCGCGTAGCCTGGCGGGTCGCCGGCCAGCGCGCGGAGCTGTGCTTCCGGCGCATCGCGCAGCGCGTCGTGGAAGACGCCCGCATCATGCCAGTCGCGCGCCTCCTGCTCCGTCAGCTCCAGCGCGCGTGCCCACCCATCGAGCAGCGTCGTCACGCGCTCGATGTGGGCGCGACGCTTGTCCGACACGATCGCCCAGTCCGGCAGCACGACGGGGACCGTCATGCCGAGAGCGCAAGCCCGAGTTCCGCCATCTCCCGCTGCCAGAACGGTCGCGATGCGAGACCAGGGTGCGGGAGCA
>JAYUTY010000565.1:0-7865 GCA_043754875.1 Gemmatimonadota bacterium | reverse complement strand
GCAGCACGACTACAGTCAGACTTTCACGACACTTCGCACGTTGACTCACCCGTTCACCCAACCGCTGAACGACACGGCCAACCCGGCGTCCGCCGGGGGCCGCCGCTGCGTCATCACGGGCGCCACGCGCGGTATCGGCCTCGCGATGGCTGAAGCGCTCGCGGCGCAGGGCGCCGAGGTGACACTCGTCGGGCGTGACTCCGAGCGCCTCGCCGCAGCCGAACGGAGCGTCGCCGAGCACGCACAGCAGGGCGGCGCGCCATCTCCACGCTCGATCCTGGCCGACCTCGCCACCGAGCATGGTGTCGAGTCGTGCGTCAGCGCGCTGCTCGCCCGCGACCTCCCCATCGACGTCCTCATCAACAACGCGGGCGCGATCTTCCCCGTGCGCTCGCTCACCGCCGACGGCATCGAGCGCACCTTCGCCCTCAATCACGTCGCGCCCTTTCGTCTCACTCTCGGCGTGACGACGCTCCTGCGCCGCGCACCGGCCGCTCGCGTCATCACGGTCGCGTCCGAAGCCCATCGCGCCGTGCTTCCCCCGGTGGAAGACTGGCAGAGCGAGCGCCGCTACACGCAGATGCGCGCCTACGGCCGCTCCAAGCTCGCCAACATCCTCTTCACGCGCGCGCTCGCCGCGCGCTACGCCGGCTCGTCGATCACCGCGAACTGCTTTCACCCCGGTGTCGTGCGTACCGAATGGGCGAGCGGAGCGCGTGGCCCGCTGCGACTCTTCTTCATGCTCGCGCGCCCGTTCATGCGCACCACGGCGCAGGGCGCATCCACCGGTGTCTATCTCGCCACGTCTCCCGACGTCGCCGAGACCACAGGCAAGTATTTCATGCGCTCGTCGCCGCGCATGCCGTCAGTGCTCGCGCGCGACGACGCGCTCGCCGAACGGCTCTGGAGCACCACCGCGCAGCTGACCGGCCGCGATCTTCCCATTCCCACTCGCCCATGATTCGCTCCCTCCTCGCGCGCCGCACGCTGCTCGGCGCGCTCGCTGCGCTCTGCTCCGCCGTCGCCCTTCCGTACAGACTCTCTGCGCAGATTCCCGCCGCCGAGTACGCCGCGCGCCGCGATTCGCTGGCCGCACGCATCGGCGACGGCGTCGTCGTTGCCTTCGGAGGCCGCACCCCGGTTTCCGACTTTGGGCCGTTCTACCAGAACGCCGCCTTCCACTACCTCACCAACTTCGACGAGCCGGATGCCGCGTTCGTGATGGTGGCGCGCGGCGGCAAGGGCACCACCACGCTCTTCCTCACTCCCGTCGGCGCTCGCCAGGCGTTCTACTACGGGCGCCGCCCCGACTCGGCCTCCGTCGTGCGCGACCTCCGCATGCACGCTCGCAGCTTCAGCGCACTCACCAGCACTGTGGACTCGCTCGCGTCCGCGTCGCTCCCGATGTATTCGCTCGCCGACTTCGCCGACGCCGACTTCGCCGGTCAAGATTCGCTCACCCGCGGCGCGCAGTTCATGCGCGCCGTCGCCGCGCGGCACGCGGGCCTCAAGCTGCTCGACGCCCATCCTCTCGTTGACGAGCTGCGCGCGCGGAAGAGTGCTGCCGAGATCGATCTCCTGCGCCGCGCCGCCCAGATCAGCACCGAAGGCCACGTGGCCGCGATGCTCGTTCCCTCGCCGAGCAAGGAGTACGAGCTACAGGCCGCGCTCGAGTACACCTTCATGCGCCTCGGCGGCGCGCGGCCGTCGTACGGCTCCATCGTCGGCGGTGGGGTGCACGGCACCCAGCTCCACTACATGCGCGACCGCGGTGACATCAAGCCGGGCGACGTCGTGGTGATGGACGCCGCCACCGAGTACGAGGGCTATGCCGCCGACATCACGCGCACCATTCCCGTGAGCGGCACGTACACCCCCGAGCAGCGCGCCATCTACCAGCTCGTGCGCGACGCGCAGGCTGCAGCGGAGCGCAACTCCAAGCCGGGCATGTCTGCCGTCGCCGCCCAGGACTCCGCGATCGATGTCCGCACCAGGGGGCTCGCTGCCCTCGGGCTCGTCGAGAGCGCCGACGCCGCCTTCGATCCGCCGTGGCCCGCCGACTGCGCGCGGAACCGGCGCTCCTGCCAGCAGTCGATGTTCTGGATGATCCACGGCATCAGTCACGGCCTCGGACTCGCCGTGCACGACCCGGCGCAGTTTTACACGGGCAATCGCACCTTCAAGCAAGGCGACGCCTTCACCATCGAGCCGGGGATCTACGTCAGCTCCACGATGCTCGACGCCCTGCCCGACACGCCGAAGAACCGCGCCTTCATCGCGAAGGTGCGCGACACCGTGAAGCGCTACGAGAACACCGGCGTCCGCATCGAGGACGACTACGTGATCACCGAGAAGGGTTTGGAGCGCATCAGCCTCGCGCCGCGCGAGATCGCCGAGATCGAGGCACTCATGCGCAAGCGCGCTGGCCGCGTGGTGCCATGAGCGAGCTGCTTCCCTGGGTCGAGGAGATCGCGCGCCGCGGTCTCAACAACTCGCTCGGCATCGAGGTGCTCGAGGTGAGCCCCGACCGTGTGGTCGCGACGATGCCGGTCGACGATCGCACGCTGCAGCCGTTCGGCCTGCTGCACGGCGGCGCTTCGGTCGCGCTCGCGGAGACGGTCGCCAGCTTCGGCGCCGCGGCGCGGATCGATCGCGCGCGATTCGCCGCCATGGGGCAGGAGATCAACGCGAACCATCTGCGTCCCATGCGCAGCGGCATCGTGCGCGCGACCGCGGTGCCGGTGCACGCCGGCCGTACCTCGCACGTCTGGGCCATCGAGATCGTGGACGAGGAAGGCCGGCTCGTCTGCATCTCGCGCTGCACCGTTGCCATCGTGCCGCTCGTCCGGCCCGCCTGACCACTCACTCCAGAGACGCCTCGATGCGCCAGAAGCCCTCCCTCACCTCCGACGACGCAGTCCGCATGACCGCGGCCGCTCGACGCGAAGCCGTCGCCCGCGGCTGGAACGTCTCCATCGCCGTGGTGGACGACGGTGGCTACCTGCTGCACCTCGAGCGCATCGACGGCGCTGGCCCGCAGAGCCCTGAGGTCGCGACGCTCAAGGCGCGGAGCGCCGCCCTCTCGCGGCTCCCGACCAAGCGGCTCGAAGAGATCGTGAAGGATCGTCCCGGCATGCTCGGCTTCCCCGATCGCCTCGCGCTGCAGGGCGGCGTGCCGATCATGCACGACGGCGAGTGCGTCGGCGGCATCGGCGTCTCCGGTGTGCAGTCGCATGAGGACGAGCAGGTCGCCCTCGCTGGAGTTGCAGCCCTGTAGACGCCACACTCGCCATCGCCGCCGCGTGCGGCCTACCGGGGTGGCTGAGTCGAGACGAGCAGTCGCTCCGCGAGCCGGTCGGCGAGCATCCGGGCGTCGGCTCGTCCGTCGGACGTGAGCACGATCACGACGGCACGCTCGTCCGGATAGCGCACGAAGGCGTTGCGCGATCCGTCCGGCGCGCCATAGGCGGCGAGGCGCTGCAGTCCGTGAAAGCGCTCGGCACGCCAGCCGAGCGTCGTGTCGAGCAGCACGGGTGCGGATGCGGTGACCGGTGATACGCTGTCACGCGCGAACCCCTGTGGCGCGTCGAGGCCGAGCGACCACCGATAGAGCTCGTCCACATTCGACTCGAGATCACCGGACGGCGTCGTCCGCGTCCTGTGCGCGCCGATCGGCGTGAACAGCCGGCGCTCGACGAGCTGCGCGTACGGCACGCCACCGCGCTTCGTCAACAGCTCCACGAGCTGGCTTCCCTCGGCCGCCGTCATCGTGCCGCGTGTCAGCAGCTCGCGCACCCTGGTGGAGTTGCCGCCCTCCATCGGCTCGTCGAGCGACAGGTGGCCGTCGCGCGCCACGAGCTGCGCCGCGATTGCGTTCCAGCTTGCCGAGAGCCCGGCGAGGGGGAAGTTGGGCACCGTCGTGGTGGGCATGTACTTCGCGTGCGGCGGTACGCCGTACGACGTGTTGAGCAGCACCTTCCCGCCGCGCGCCACGAGCACTGTCGCCATCGGCTGTCCCGCGTGGCCGAACGCAGTGAAGACGCTGTCGGCGAACGCGCGCGTCAACGGCGACTCGTTCGCGGCGCGATGCGTGACGCGCCGTACGGCGAGGTCGTAGCGGTCGCCCGGCCACAGGGTGAGGAAGGGCGCGCCCGGATCCGTCGCGTCGCGCCCGCCGTACACGAACGCCTTGTTGCGCCCGATGATTTCGGCCGTGTCGCCGCGCACCACCCACGCCGTCCCCTCGTCCTCGCTGATGCCGAGCAGCTCGGGATGGCGAGGCATCAGCGAGTCCGCCAGGTCGCGCAGCCGCTCGCGTGCCACCACGTGCTGGTCGATCGCGACGCCGCGCAGGAAGCCGAACCCCATCTCGTAGCCTGGCGCCATGATCGTCTCGTTGCCCGCGCGTGCCCCGCGCAGCATGTAGCTCGACAGGATCGACGCGCCCGCTGACGAGCCGCCCACCACGCCGCCCCGCGCGAGGACATCATGGAACGCGCGCTCGGTGCGCGTGCCGGCGTACGAGTCCACGAGATGCCACTGGCGTCCACCCTCGAACCAGACGCCGCCCGCCCGGGCGAGCGGCGCGGCGAAGCTGTCAGAGTCAGCGAGCTTGCGGTCGATCGTGTGCAGCACGCGCACGTTGCGCGCACCGGCCGCGATCAGCCCGCGCGTCCCGCGCCAGTTCGTCGGATAGGTGGAATCACCGCCCGCGGTGGGCACGTCGATGATCAACGCGTCCGGTCCACCAGCCAGCTCGATGAACTTTGCGTACAGCTCCGGACCCTGCGCGCCGCCGCCCACCACCATCACGGCGCCGCGCGACGGACCGACTCTCGGGACCGGCGCGCCCTGCGCCTGGAGCGGGCGAGAGAGCAGTGGATGCGCGCACAGCGCCAGGAGCAGCGCCGTGCACGATGACGCGACGGACGGAAGAGCGAGAAACGACATGAAAGGCGAGCCAAAGAGTGAGCGGCTGTACGTGCGGCGAGTCGCACGCACGTGCACGTACCATACGTACGAAGATGATACGTACCATCGTGCCGCCACGTTAGAATCGCCTCCCAACCTGCCGCGCTCGATCGTCCATGCGCGGTGCCGCTAGAACTCGGTGCAGCGCCATCGCAACGGCTATCAGGCGCCTGGCGCGCCGTACGCCATCGGCACCACCTGCCGCCTCTGCGAGCGCGGCGACTGCACTGCGCGCGTTCCCCTTCATCGGCGGCGGGCTGCGCATCAGCGAGAACGTGCGCGGTGTCTCCTTCTTCACGCCGGTGGACGCGCGAGGATGCTCGATCAGCGCGTCGGCCAGGCGAACAGGCTGGTGGGCACGGCACCCGTGCGCGCGCGCGAGACGTCGCCCGGCTCGCGCCAGAAGCCCTGCGTGCGATCCTCGCCGCTCAACCGAATTTCGATCCGCCCCGCGCCCTCGCCACTCCGCGTGAGCGGGATGCCGATGTCCGCGCGGTAGAGCCGCTTGGAGCGCGTGGGGTACGCCGCCAGCACGCTGATCCCCACCGTTGCCCGCGTCGCGGTCACGCCGTACGGCGCGTCGCCTGCCCAGAGCGAGCCGACCTCGCCGAACGTCGCCAACCCCACGTCCGCTCGCCGCACCAGCGCCTCCGCGCTCCAGCGCAGCTCCGCGCGTGCCACGTTGCGCGTCGCGCCGGCCAGCGCGGTGTTGTGATAGCCGAGGATCCCGCCCGTCCGATCATCGAGCGACAGCTGGAGCGGTAGGCGTGAGCGCCGACCACCCGAGAGCTCGTCGGCGAGCACCAGCACCGCGCCCGGCGCGCTTCCCCAGTAGAACGCACTCCGCGCGCTGCCGATCGTGCTGTCCCATTCGTTCGATGCCGCATCGCGCCGCGCTTCGGCCTGCACCAGCGTCGCGAGCAGGGTGTTGCCGGTGCTCGCGCCCGCGTAGAAGGCGGTGGAGAAGAACTGGTCGGTCACTCCCAGCGACGGGAGCCCGCGCGCGACGAACACGCCGAGCATCGCCCCGGTCGCCACATCCTGCGCGCCGATGAGCGCATCGAAGCCGTTCACCGTGTGAAACGACACGCGCCGCACCCCGATCGTCGCGCCGATGCGTCCGACGCGGAACGGCGTGTAGCGGTTGCGCAGCGTCTGCCCCGAATCGGGGAGCAGCCCGGTGTCGCTGACGACGATTCCTGCCGTCGCGGGGTCGAACCGGCGCCCCGTGACCGCGCCGCCCACCAGTGTGACCGTATGGCTGCCGGTGAGGCGCAGCACGCCGCTCGCATCCCAGCGGTGGTCGTTCACCTCGAGCGCGAGGTTGTCGCGCGCGGGCCGCGCGACACGCAGGAAGTCGTCGCGCTGCTCGATCCCCGCATGCCACGAGATGCGCTGCAGGTCGGTGAAGAACGGATGCTCCATCTCGGCGCTGGCGCGATGGCCCACGTTGTACCGGTCGGCCTCGACCAGCAGGCGATACGGGCGCCCGAACAGTGCGTTCTGCTCCACCGTGGCCCCGATGCCGGCCCGATAGGCGTTGCCGCGCTCCACCCGCGCCGCGACGCTGAGGGCGGTGCCGCCCACGTTCTGGTTGCCGAGCGAGAGCGCTTCCGGCATCAGACCGCGGAATCGACCGCTCACGAGCACCGGCACTTCATCGGTCGCGGTGACGTGCACCATTACCTGGTCCCCGCTGTCGGGCAGTACGCCCACAGTGGCATCGGAGAAGAACGGCTGGGCGCGGAGCACGCGCTCCGATTCAGCGCGCCGGAACTCGGTGCACGGCTGGCCGGGCCGCAGCGAGAGGAACGCCTTGATCACCTCGTCGCGCGTCGTCGTGTGATGCAGCCCCACCGCGTGCGCGATCGTTTGCCATCGCGCCGCGACTCCGGAGAACGGCGGCCGCACCGAGGCGACCACCACCCGGCTCACGATCAATCCGTCGCATGCGGCTGCATCCTGCGCGCGCGCCGGTGTGGCCGACGCGAGGCAGCTCAGTGCGACCCATGCCGTGACGAGCACGCCGCGCGCGAGGGAGGGAGACATGGGTCGCGCGAGAAGCACGAGACGCGCCATCGCGCGTGGCGCCTCGGCGCGCGCGGGGCTCAGTCCCGCCCAGCCAGCGGACGCCCGGCGGGAAGGGTGAGGGTGAACGTGCTCCCCTCGCCCACCACGCTCGCGACGCTCAGCTCTCCCGACATCGCCGTCGCCAGGTCGCGGCTGATCGAGAGCCCGAGTCCCACGCCTTCGTGAGGGCGGTTGAGCGCGCGCCCCGCCTGGACGAACGGATCGAAGATCGTGAGCACCCGTTCCGGTGCGATTCCGATCCCCGTGTCCTGCACGCCGATGCGCACGACGCTCCCCGTCACCTCGCAGCCGAGCGCGATGGAGCCGCCTTTCGGCGTGAACTTGATCGCGTTCGAGAGCAGGTTCAGCACGATCTGCTGCAGCTTGTCGCGGTCAGCCCGCACGGTTGCCGTGTCGCCACAGCCGTGGACCGTGTACGTGAGCTCGCGGTCGCGCAGCTGCGGCGCGATCAGCGCCTCCATACCCACCAGCGCGTCCAGCAGCGCCACGTCCGTGATGGTGTAGCGGACCTCGCCCGCCTCCAGCTTCGCGAAGTTCAGCACGTCGTTGATCAGCGTGAGCAGCGTCTGCTGGCTTCGCGAGATGCGGTTGATCGCATCGCGCTGCTTCTCGCTCACGGGTCCGTAGATTCCGAGCTCGAGGATCTCCGCATAGCCGCCGATCGCGTTGAGCGGCGTGCGCAGCTCGTGGCTCATCACGGCCAGGAAGTCGCTCTTGGCCCGGTTCGCGTGCTGCGCCGCGTCGCGCGCTTCCGCGGCTTCGAGCGATGCCTGCTCGAGCTGCTCGTTCGTCAGCACGAGCGC
>JAYUTY010000564.1:0-7869 GCA_043754875.1 Gemmatimonadota bacterium | reverse complement strand
GCGGGCGGCGTGATGGCTCGCCATGTACGGAAACTGGTTGTTGATCACCAGCTGTCGGCGGGCCACGCTGGCGGCGTGGATCATCGCGTCGGCGTCGGACAGGCTTTCGGCGAACGGCTTCTCGCAGAACACGTGGCACCCTGCGGCGAGCGCGAGCTCGGTGTGCGCGCGATGCAATGCGGGTGGTGTGCCCACGATCACCCAGTCGGCCGCCACGCTTGCCAGCATCTCCGCGGGACTCTCGAACAGCGCCGGAATCTTCCAGCGGGTTGCTGCCCTCGTGCGCGCCACAGCGTCGGGATCGCTTCCCGCGACCACGTGCACGCGATCGCCGAGGAGCCGACACGCGGGAAGATGGATGTTGTGCGCGACTGCTCCGAGCCCGATGAACGCGAGACGGATCATGAGTCGGCTCCAGCGCTGCGCTCGGCGACTGGAATCATCAGGTCCAGGTAGCGGCGCGTGACGAGACGCCAGTCATAGGCTGCGGCGCGCACGGGCCCGTCCGCCGCCATGCGCGCCCGCCATGCGGGATCGCGCAGCACGGCGTGCATTCCCTCCAGGAGCGTCTCTACCCTGGCGTCGGGAAGGAGATACGCAACTCCGCCCGCGAACTCCGGAAACGCTGTGTTGTCCAGCGCGATCGTGGGCGTGCCGCACGCCATCGCTTCGAGCACGGGCATGCCGAATCCCTCGTAGGACGACGGATAGATGAAGAGGTCGGCCGCGTTGTACACGAAGGGCATCTCATCGTGCGACGCGTAGTCTCGTACAATCACGTCCTGCTCGAGGTTCAGCGCTCGAATGACCTGGCGAAACGGCGACGTGCCCGGCAGCGCCGCCCCGACGATCAGCAGCTTGTGCGGCAAATGGCGTTCGCGCCTGAGCCGGGCAAACGCATGGAGCAATGGGGTCAGGTTGCGGCGCTCTGTAGGCTTGCCAACATATGCAACGTACGGAACGTCCTCCCCGAGCCATGACTGGCGAAACGCGGCGAGTGTCGCCCCATCCGGTATCGGATGAAATCTCGACGTGTCCACACCCTCGGGGACGACGTGAACGCGCTCCAGTGGAATGCGATAATAGCGATGCATGTCCTGTCGGCTGAACTCGCTCACAGTCGTGAGCCCATCCGCGCGCCAGGCACTAAGCGTGTATGCGAAGCGAGCCTTGTTGAGTGCCCACGCACTGAACGCCTGCGGGAATCCTTCGTAGGAACCGTGGTGGATGACGAAAGTGGCACTCGCGGAAAAGAATGGGCTCACGTACGAGGGGCACAGGAGCAGTCCCCGCCGACCATGGGCGCGCGGCAGCGCGATCTGTTCCCAGAGGGCAGCTCCGAGACGACTGGGCACGACGACGTTCGTCGCGATCTTCGGGAGTCGCACGTCACCCGCCAGGGGGACGGGCGTGTAGACGCGGATCTCCCGAAATGGATGCGCCAGCTCGTCCATGCACGTGAGCATCGCCTCGATCGCCCGTGCAACCCCCGAGCGCGCCGCGACAAGGCGGATCCCGTTGACGCCGAGGATCATGCGGCGGCGCGGATCGAGGAGCCACGCGTCATTGTCGCGAGCAGAGCGGGGAATACCACGCTGATGGCCGCGCGAATCAATGGCAGCCGACGCAATGCGGTGTAGGTCGGCGCTGCCAGCCGCTCCACCGCCCCACCGTGCGCCAGATCCTCCGACACGAGTGGAGGGAGGGAAAAGGTGCACCGTGTGAACCCTGCGCGCCGCGCCGACCGCGCGAGCTCGAACCGCGAAAGCAGTCGCTTTCCGGTATAGGCCAGTCCGCGACGCCAGCGCACGTACGCTGGCATGAACGGACGAGGGAGGAAGCCCACTCCCCAGACGCCGACATGCGGCTCCGGAGCGAGCGAGTAGCGATTGGACGTCCAGATGACCGTACGCCCGTGCGGGCGCTGCACGCGAGCGAACTCGCGGAGTGCGTCTTCAGCGGACGGCACGTGCTCGAGGAGCGCCACCGAGGAGACGGTGTCGAACGCGTCCGGACCGAACGGCAGGTGGTCAGCGCAGGCGCAGACGAGCTGCGGCGTGATCCCGGCCTCCTCGAGTCCGCGTCGTGCCACGATCAGCCAGCGGA
This sequence comes from Gemmatimonadota bacterium, assembly GCA_043754875.1. Classification (GTDB taxonomy): domain Bacteria; phylum Gemmatimonadota; class Gemmatimonadetes; order Gemmatimonadales; family Gemmatimonadaceae; genus AG11. The sequence continues at coordinate 5,763 of JAYUTY010000564.1, read as the reverse complement.
ATCCGACGTCCAGCCCGACGACACGCCGATACCGACCATGGGCATGCCGAACGAGAACGCCGGCTCCGCACCCCACGTCGAGCAGCGCGTCGCCCGATCCGAGGTGCGATGCCCATCCTGCGATGCGGGAGTCATCCGACAACACATGACGGATGTACCGTGCGCTCAGCTCCGGCGGAGTGGGCGGATAGGTAGGCAGCGTCCAGTAGTGGGCGACGAGATCGGCGAACGACATCGTCTCTGCGGCGCGCTGCAACTTCTCGCCTTTCCGATAGTCATCAGCGCGCGGGATCAGCGGGTCGTCGTAGAGGCGCAGGTCGGGGATACCGAGCACAATCGGAAACTCCCGCGCGCAGCGTGCGCAAGCGAGCCCGTTCTCGGACGGAGTCAGTGCCACCCGGCAGACCGGACAGCGCAGCGAGGCAAGAAGTTCCCCGGATACTTCCCGTTCCATTCACCGCTCCGTGAGGAGCATCTCGAAGTCCCGGGCCACCGCTTCGCGCTGTTTCGTCTCGTAATACCACTTGATCGTCCGGTCGAGCCCTTCGCTGAACGAAACTTGTGGCTTCCATCCCAGTAGTCGCTGGCCGAGGCTGTTGTCGCAGACACGATTGTAGGGGCCGGTGGGCTTCGTAGGGTCTGGCAGGAGCCGGGCCGTCACGCCGGTCCGCTCGAGCACCATGCGCGCCGCATCGATCACCCGCGTTCGCTCCATCGTTCCCAGGTTGACCGCCGTCCCGTCCTCGATCCGCTCGGCGGCCCGGATCGTCCCCTCGACGATATCGCTCACATATGTCCAATTGCGGATTTGTTCTCCCGTTCCCCACACGATGAAGGGATCCTGCCCAACGAAGGCACGCGAAATCATGGCCACGACTGCGTGATTCTCCAGGCACCGCTCGCCATAGGCGGTGAAATAGCGGACGGAGGCACATTTGAAGCCGTAATCCCGATGATATGCCTGCAGCGTCAGCTCGCACATCAGCTTCGCCCAGCCGTACAGATTGTCCGCGTCGTAGGGTGGCCGCACCATGTCTTCGGTGAGGTACAGTACCTCTGACGGGTCGTGCTGGAGGTGCTCCGGATAGACGCAGCCCGACGAGGCGAAGACGAACTTGTCGATGCCTGCCGCGTGCGCCGAGCGGATCATCAGGCCATCGAGCGCCAGGTTGGTGGAGCAGTTGGCCTGGTGGAGGTCGATGTATCCGCGGCCGCCATGATTGGCGGCGAGATGGAACACTACGCTCATTCCGTTCACGGCGTGCGCGGCGATACCGGGATCCAGTAGATTCCCTTCCACCAGCTCGACCGTGCCTTCCCCCAGCCATCGCTCGATGTTCTCGCGACGGCCGCTCGACATGTCGTCGGCCACGCGCACCCTGGCGCCCCGGGCGACGAGTGCATCGACGAGGTGCGACCCGATGAACGAGCAACCTCCAGTGACGAGTACGGATCGGTCCTGCCAGCTCATGTCGGTCATCAGGAGTGCATTCGATGTGATGGAAGCGACAGCGTCTGCCGCGTCGCATGCGCCAGCCGCGTGCTTCCGGCGCGAGCCGCAAACTAATTCGGCTTGGTCAATCCGCACGAGAGACGACAGAGGCGGGAGGATCGTTACGCAGTACCGTGTCCTTTCGCGCGATCCGCGCGTCAATGCGAGAGTCCCAAGGCGGCAAGGCCGGTGGTGCCGTGCGAGCCTCTCCCGAATGCCGAGGCGGCAGATGGCTGTGCCCCGAATGAAGACGAGTCGAGTCGCGCTGATGCCATTTCGCCACCTGTGCGGGCCTCTTGCACGTTCCCGGGCACCCCACGCTTGCACGATGGCCCGCCGGACGTGATCCGCGCCCTCGTAGGGATCGGCATGCTGCAGCTCGTATCCATGCTGCTCCTCGTGCTCCGAACGAAGATTCTCGCCCTTACGATCGGCGTGAACGGCGTGGGCGCGATCGCGAATCTCGACGCGCTCGCAGCCGTGATCGCCCAGACGCTGTCGCTCTCGCTGCCGTTCGCCGCGCTGCGATTCCTTCCAGCAGCGCGGCGCGAGTCGCCTGACGCGGCAGACCGTCTGTATCGCCGGATGCTGTTCGTGCTCCTTGTCGCGATCATCCCGATCACCGTACTGGCGATGAGCACTGCGTGGGCTGCGCCCCAGCTGTTTGGGCGGGCGCTCGTGCCGTATCGCGGGACGATGCTGCTGGCATTCGCCGGGTTGCCGGTGATCGCCCTCGTTCCCTTCCTGACCAACGCATATGCCGGCATGGCGGGACATCTGCCGTCGATGCGACTGGCCGTGGCACACGCCGCGGTCATTCTGCTGGCCGCGACCGCTGCCGCCCTGGGCCTCGGCGTAAATGGCTTCTACGCGGTCTACGCCGCGCTCGGCATCGGCCTGGTCGTCGTCGCGGCCACCCGACTGGCGGCACCAGGCATCCGTCGGGACCAACGTCTGCGTGTCGCCGTGCGAGACGCCGTGCGCCTGCCGTTAGACATGTGGCGGTTCGCCGCGTGGCTGCTGCCACTCGCCTTCCTGACGCCGTACGTCATGTGGTTCGTGAAATATTCCACGCTCAAGCTGTATGGAGTCGAGAGCACCGGAATCCTGCAGGCCGCCATCGGGATCTCGCTCTCGGTCCGTGCGCTGCTCGGCGCAGCACACGCAGTCTTCCTCACGCCCAACGTCAACCGGCACGTGGATCCATCGGCACGCATCGCGTGGGCGGACGAATTCCAGCGTACGACGGGGTTGCTCTTCATCCTTGCCCTGCCCCCCCTTCTGCTCTTCGCCGATGTCGCCATTCGTCTGCTCTACGCACCGTCCTTCCTAGCGGGTTCCGTCTTCGTCGCTCTCTTCGTCGCGGCCGAAGTGATCTCGATGCTGTCGGGGACGTATCAATCCTTGATCGTTGCCGGCGATCGGATGCGCTTCCACGTGCTGCAGAATCTCGGAGCGCAGGCTTTGCTCGCGGCCACGGCGGCCGTTGCGCTCCCGCGTCTTGGTCTTGCGGGGGCCGGACTCGCGGCCCTCGCCGCGCCGCTGTTTCTTGCAATGACGACACTGACCTTCCTGCATCGAGCCTACGGAGTACGTCCGTCTGCCGATGCGATGCGTGTCTCGCTGCTCACGCTCGGCGTGCTGATCGTAGGAGGCGGCATCGGGAGCCGCTTTCCCGGTTTTGCACTCGCCCTGCTCGGCGCAAAGGCGCTCGTCTGCGTCCTCATCTGGCTGCTCGCATTCTCCAGCGTTCCCGCCGAAGATCGCGTCCGGCTGGAGACGGGTGGTCATCGTCTGCTGCAGCGCCTGCGTGGCCGATCAGGGCTGCGAGGCGGTGCCATCTAGCGCCATGGCGTACGGTCTCGTCCCTTCCCCCCCCCACGCAGCGCGTCCCGGCGCGCGTCTCCCTCTCCGAGAATGCACAGATTGTTCGATGCCGATCCGCGCGCCGCGCCGCGCGCCGCCAGCCCTGCAGACGTGGTGGTCTACTTCGACCCACCGGTCCATCAACTGCGGCGCGACTCGCTGTTCGATCGCGAGAGCAATCCGTACGCTGGCGACAAGATCCTCGCGCCCTATGCCGCCGTGCACGAGCGGCTGGCGGAACGCGGTATCGACGCGCACACGGCGGACCTGCTCCCGGATCGCCCCGACGGCCGTCGCAACGTCCTCATCTCGTATGGCATGCCGGACCGCATGCCCGCGCACACGGTTCGCAAGTACCGCGCACTCGCCTCTCGGCCAGACGTCGTTCTCAGCGCCTTCTTCGCCATGGAGTGCCCCATCGTCGAACCGGGGTTGTACGAGCAGCTCCCCGTGTTCGCGCGGCAATTTCGTCGTGTGCTGTCGTGGAGTGACACCCCGTCGCTCCTCCCATTCACCGGCGTTCCCGTCGCAACGATGCCGTTCCGGTGGCCGCAGTCGTTCGACCTGGTCCACGACGAGCTCTGGGAGTCGCGCGACCGTGGCTTTCTGGTGATGATCAATACCAACAAGCTACCCCGCCTCTACGTGGACGAGTTGTATACGGCGCGCCTCCGCGCGGTGGAATACTTCCAGCAGTTCGGCGAGATTGATCTGTACGGGCGCTATTGGCACTCTGCACCGCGTCGCGTCGGAAAGACGCGTACACCGGCAACGTTTCGCCGGCTCGGGATGAAGGGCTGGGAGCTGAAGCAGCGCCTCCTTCCTGATCCACTGTACGTCGCGGCCGCCAAGGCCGACCGCGGGTCCGTACGCTCGAAGTCGGCCACGCTTGCTCGATATCGCTTCGCGCTGTGCTTTGAGAACAGTGTGCTGCGAGGGTGGATGACCGAGAAGTTGTTCGACTGCTTCTTCGTCGGAACGGTGCCCATCTACTGGGGCGCACCCGAGATTCTCGACGTCGTCCCCGCAGCGTGCTTCATCGACATGCGCCAATTCCGTGACTTTGCGGAGCTGCGGGCATTTCTGCACGCGCTCTCGCCCGCCGAGGTGGATGGATACCGAGACGCCGCCCGCCGTTACCTCGCGTCGGATCGCTTTGCCGAGTTTCGTCTGGCGGCGTGGGTCGAGCTCCACGCTCGAATCGTCGCCGATGATACTGGACTCGTCGTATGACGGCGCGGCGGCTCCGTATCCTCGTTCTCTCCTGGCACTACCCGACGCCAGCCGCCCCGCAGCGCGGGCTGTGGGTGGAGCGAATGTGCGTCGCGGCCGCGCGGGAAGCCGATGTGACAGCGATCGTCCCCACACCATGGGTGCCGTCGCTCATGCCAATCGAGGCGGTGTCGCGCTTCCGGCGCGTGCCGGCTCGCGAAACGCGCGAAGGAGTGCAGCTATATTTTCCGCGCGTGCCGGGCTCGATCGAGAATCTCACGCAGTCGATCGACGCGCGGCTGGCGTTGCCACGTATTCTCGCCGTGGCGCGCGAGCTGCACGCCAGTGCGCCCTTCGATCTCATTCACGCGCACTTCATCTATCCGGATGGTGTGGTTGCCGCGAGGATCGGACGGGCGCTCGGCATTCCGGTGATGACGTCCGAGCATGCGTTCTGGACCCCGTGGCTCAACGCCATGCCTGCCATCGGCGCACAGGTCGCGCGGGCGCTACCCGATATCGCGCTCGTCACGGCGGTCAGTGACTTCCTGCGCACGGGCATCGACGAGTTCACGCACGGCGCTGTCGCCACCGGCGTTCTCGCCAACGTGGTCGATGACGCGATCTTCTTCCCCGATGACGGCGCACGTGATCCGCATGAGGTGCTGTTCGTTGGGCTCATCCGTCGTGTCAAGCGCATTGACGTGTTGCTCGATGCGCTCGCCTTGCTGCGACCAACGATGCCTCGACTGCACCTGCGCATTCTCTCCGCCAGCGCGTTCCGCACGTACGCGCGAGACCGGCGGGAGATGCACGCCCTCATCGGAGTGCGTGGGCTCGCGGATGCCGTGCAGATCCAGGAAGGCGTTGCGCCGGCGCATGTTGCCGAGGCGATGCGTCGCTGCGGGTTGGTGGCCGTGACGTCCGATCGTCGCGAGACGTTCTGCTCGGTCGCGGCGGAGTCACTCGCGTGCGGGACGCCCATGGTCATCACGCGCTGTGGCGGGCCCGAGGAATTCGTGACCGCGGATGATGCGGTGATGGTCGATGTGGGCGATCCGAGTGCGTTTGCCACCGGAATGCGCCAGCTCATCGAGCGACGCGACCGCTACGACGAGGCGGCGATCAGCGCGCGAATCGTCGGGCGGTACGGACGCGCGGCATGGACGGAGCATGCGATGGCCGTGTACGAC
>JAYUTY010000563.1:0-2671 GCA_043754875.1 Gemmatimonadota bacterium | reverse complement strand
CCCTTCCTCGCCAACCGATTCGATCGGGACGCCCAGCTCGCGCAGCTCGACCTTGTCGCGCTCGAACATCCGCTTGAGCGACGCGGATGCCTGACCGGCGGCGAGGCTGCCGTCCGCGAGGTAGGCGGGGACGTCCTTCGCCAGCTCGTCGAAGGTGACGGGCATGCGGTGGCCGAGGAGGGCGGCGAGGAGGTCGATCCAGCGCTGGATCTTGGGGGCGGTGTTCGCGGCCATCAGCCGCTCAGCCGGTCCGCCAGCCCCGACGCACGCGTCGTCGTCCGGCCGATCCCGCGCGCCAGGATCTCGCCCGTTCCAACGAGATCCACCTGCGACCGCGCTCGGGTGACGGCCGTGTAGAGCAGCTCGCGAGTCAGCACCTGCACGTCATCCGCTGGAAGGACGAAGAGCACGTGCGCGAACTCCGACCCCTGCGCCTTGTGCACCGTCATCGCCCACGCCGCTTCGTGCGCTGGAAGCCGCGCCGGTGACACGCTGCGTGGGGCGCCCGACCCGTCCTGAAACCAGACGCGCGGATGGCCATGCTGCATGATCGTGACGCCGACATCACCGTTGTAGAGTCCCGTGGCCGGATCGTTCGCGGTCACGAGGACGGGCTTGTGATCGTACCAGCGCGCCCGCGTCGCCACACCGCGCCCGCGAAGCCAGCTCTCGATCCGCTCGTTGAGCCCTGCCACGCCGGTCGGGCCCTCACGCACCGCGCAGAGCACGCGAAAAGCCGAGAATTGCTCGAGCGCCCGCGCGGGATCGGTCTCGGCGAGATAGCCGTCAATCAGCGATGACACCGGCTCGAGGAGCTCGGCCGTCGTCGTCGCGGTGCGGAGGCTGACGTCGCTGCGCCCAGCATCGGCGAGCAACTCCGACGCACCGGACGCGTCGCCGCGACGGATCGCCTCCGACAGGGCGCCGATACCCGGCTGGCTCTCGAAGCGGTACGATCGCCTGAGACGAACCACCGCGTCGCGCAGCGCCGGCACCTCGCCCGCCGTCTCGATCGCCTGACCGCTCAACCTCGTAACCCATGCGCCGAGCGCGGTGCCGTGCAACGAACCCGAACGATCGGCCGCGCGGCAGATGTCGCCGAGGACGAAGCCCGTGTCGACGCTCGCGAGCTGATCCTGGTCACCGAGCAGGATGATGCGCGCGGTCGGGCGCAGCGCGGCAAACAGTGCATCCATCATGAGGACGTCGACCATCGATGCCTCGTCGACGATGACGACGTCCTCAGCGAGCGGCTCGCTGGCCGAATGGAAGAACTGGTCGTTCCACGGGCGATAGCCAAGCAGCCGGTGCAGCGTGCGCCCCTCGGAATGGAGGCGCGACGCGAGATCGGCATCGAGCGAGAGTGACCGCACGCCAGCGGACACGGACTCCGCGAGTCGCGCGGCTGCCTTGCCGGTGGGCGCGGCCAGTGCGACGCGAAGCGCCGGCCTCTGCTGCAACATCAGCGCGAGGATTCGCGCGACGGTGGTCGTCTTGCCGGTGCCTGGCCCACCAGTGATCACGGTGAGTCGGCCTCGCAACGCCGCGGCGGCGGCGACGGCCTGCCAATCCGTTTCGTCTTTCGTGTGCGGGAAGAGCCGGCGGAAGAGCGCAATCGTCGCAGCATCCGGCTCGGCCGTCTCCACCGTCTCCGCACGAGCCCTCACCGCCTTCGCCAGACGGCACTCGGCGGCATGGTACCGGCTCAGGTACAGCCGGCCCCCATCCAGCACGATCGGCGACGCAACGGTCCCATCGCTGCATACCCCACTTCGCGCGAGCAGTGATCGCCAGCCGGCGACGTCGGGCATCATCCGTCCGATCACGTCGGTGTGCGGCATGGCCGCGCCGACAAGCGAACCGAGCTCGAGGCAGCTGTGCCCGCGCGCCCGTTCGGCGCTCAGCATCGCGCCGGCGAGACCGACCATTCTCGCCTCTTCAACTTCGGCGAGCCGCGACGCGGCACGACGCGTCAACAGCGCGCCGAGCTCCGCATCGATCGGCATGAGCTCGCCCGAGTCCACCAGCTTCGACAGGCGTCTCATGATGCCGCCTCCATGCGTGTCGCTGAATCCATCAGGGCATCAAGCGCGTCGATGAGAGCGCGGGGTGGACGGTCGTGGAACCAGCCGCGTGCACTGCCGTCGATGCCGCGCAGGAAGGCGTACCACGCACCACCGATGTGCGTGTCGTAATCGTAGCCAGGCAGGCGCGTGCGAAGAAAGCGGTGCAACGCGGTGAGGTAGAGATGGTACTGCAGCACGTAATGGCTGCCGAACATCTCGTGCTCCAGCGCCGCCGACTCGTACGACGACGGCTCATGGCCGAGGTGATTCGACTTCCAATCGACGACGTACCAGCGGCCGTCGTGCTCGAAGGCGAGGTCGACGACACCAGTGAGGAATCCGTTCACCCGATCACCGGTCAGCTTGCGAAGCGCCGGCGCATAACGGCGTCCGAGATCGTCACCGCGCGTCGCGAATATCTTGGCGAGCACGGTCCCGTCGATCGGGCCGAGCGGGAGGTGGAACGCCCACTCGCGCAGGGTACGGGCGCGAGGCACGTCGCAGAGCGCAAAGCCGGCTACTGGCAGGGACGAGTGCACCACGCACTGCGCCATCGTCGTCACGGCATCAAGTCGCTCGGCCGGCTCGCCGAGTCGCGCTCGCCC
>JAYUTY010000562.1:0-7906 GCA_043754875.1 Gemmatimonadota bacterium | reverse complement strand
CCATCTTCTTCTCAGTCTGTCCAATGCGCAGGACGATCAGCACGTTGCCGGCCGCCGCGGAAATCGCGTAGCTGTCGATGCCGGCCGCCATCGGCGGGGTGTCGAAGATCACGACGTCGAAGTGAGCACGCAGCTCGTTCACCAGTTGCGTGAGACGCGGCGACGTCAGCAACTCCGGGCTGCGACGTTTCGCGCTGCCGCATGGCATGACCGAGAGCCGTTCGTGCTCAGTGAGCCGCACGATATCCGAGCTTCGCACCGTATTCTCGAGCAGATCCGTGAGACCGGGGCTGCGCGGCAGGCCGAACATCCCGTGAAGTGTACCGCGGCGCGTGTCGCCATCCACCAGCACGGTGCGAAAGCCGGCTTCGGCAAAACTCATGGCGAGGTTCGATGCTACGAACGACTTCCCGTCACCCGGCGAGGGGCTCGAGACGGCGAATGTCGCGGGCTCCCCCGTCGAGTTGATCACGTTGAGCCGCAACGTACGGAACGACTCCACCAACTGCGTGAGCTGTTCCGGCGTCTGGTGGGTGATGTCTCCCCTGGGGAGCGTAGGCAGCGTTCCCGCGACCGAGAGCCCGAGCGCCTGCGTGGCCTGTTCGGGATAGCGGATCCTCCCATCCAGCATGTCAAGCAGGAGCGCGAGCCCAATCGCCAGCCCGAAGCCGGCGAGGATGACGAGCCCCATGACGCGCGGCCCCGTGTTGTTCACGGACTGCAGCGGCGCGATGGCCGAGTCGAGCACCGTCACGTCTGGCACGGCGCTCGCTTCCGCCAGCTTCGCCTCCGCGTAGCGCGACTTGAGAGTCCCGTATAGCCCTTCCGCCACGGTGACGCCGCGACGCAGGCGCATCTCCTCGATCGTCCGGGCCGGAATCGCCTGCAGCTCGCTCGATGCGCTGGAGATTCGACGGTCGAACTCGCCCTCGCGCCCCTTGAGCTGTGCGAGCAGTGCATTCGCCTGCTGCGGAATAGTCTGCGTCTTCAACGTCTCCACCGTCTTGATCATCTCGCGCACGGCGGGATAGTTGTCGGTGTAGACCTGCCGCGCCGCCGTGAGCTCCGACTGCGCCTTGTACAGCTGATCGAACGAGGCGCGCAGCTGCGCGCCGCCGGCGCTCGATGTCACGCTCGGAATGAGGAGTGCCGCTTCGTAGGGCGCCGTGCCTCCCGAGGCGTTGGCGAGCACCTTCTCGAGCGCCTCACGATCGTGGCGCAGATCATCATACTGGATCTTCTGGCTGAAAAAGGCGTTCAGCGCCGGATCACGCGTCGCCTCGACACCACCGGCGACCGGGCCATTTTCGGCCGGCAGAGTGATCGTGTGCACGCGAAAGTTCTCCAGCGCCGACTCCGATCCCTTCAGAGACGACTCCGCGTAGTCGAGCTGTCCGCCCAGGATGTTTCCGAACTCGATCAGGTTCTTCTTCTTCAACGCGCTGGCGACCGAGACGAATTCGTTCACCCACGTGTTCATCGTCCGCGCGCCAAGGGTCGCGCTCGGGTCCTGCATCGTGAGATTGAGGAAGGTGCTTCCCTCGACGAGGCGTGTATTGAGCCGCTTCATCAGATCGACCGACGTCTCTCGTGGTGTCGAGACCGTGAACGCGATCTTTTTCCCGGCAAGGGGAGCGATGCGCGCGGGAGAGATGACCCAACGCAGACCCAGCTTCCGGCCAATCGAGTCGCCTGGAGCGCCGCTCTCGGTGACGCCAGCGTCCTCCGAGGAGAGCGTCCACCGTGCGCGGCTCTTGTCCACTTCGAGCGTGTAATGCCCCGGTGCGAAGCGGTCCCCGATGTCGAAGCCGGCGAAGGCGATGCTGTCCGCCGCATTCTCCGGATGCACGTAGAGCGCGAGCTTGCGCACGACGGCATCCGCCACACGATAGCTGCGCAGCAGCTCCACCCACGCGCCGGATGCGAGCAGCTCGCGTGAGCGAATCGGTCCAGTGTTGTCCTGCAGCGGCGTCGCCGACGCGATGAGGATTGTGGCGCGCACTTCGTAGACCGGCTTCACGAAGCGCGCAGCGATGATCCCCGCCACGACGGACAAGAGGCAGATCGCAGCGACAATGTACTTGTACCGACGAATGGCGGCGAGCGGCCGCTCCAGAGGTGAGCGCGCTGGCGCAAGCGTCGGCGCGTCGCCCCAGCCTTCACCAGGTATGGACGGTGGAGTCGGCGCGGGCACGACCTGTATGGCTGCTACGTCACTGGACATGAAAGCGCAATCTGTTCAGGTGGAGCGGCAATCGGCTGGTGCCGCGGTACGCGTGCGGTGCATCATTCAGCGGCGGGAGAGCTGGGCGATGGTGAAGGCCAGGCTCGCGAGGGTCGTGACGGCGTACAGAATGGTGGTGTAGGACCGTTTAGACTGCTGCGGGAGATACACCTCGTCTCCCGCCCTCAGGTGCAGTCGGTCGAGCGAAAGCCCATCGGCAAGAGCGGCGCGTGTGTCCTGCGCATCCCAGATCGTCTCCCCGCTGCGACGGATGGTCATCTTGGACAGTTCGGCGCTTACACCCGGCCCGCCCGCCTTCATGATCACGTCACTCAACAGCACGTCGGCCGACGTATAGTAGAAGCCCGGCGTCCTGACATCGCCCAGGATTGCCAGCCGCAGCAACGGCGTCGCCCGCACGCTGGAATCCCGCAGGTACTTCGCCAGATGGCTCGTCATCCGCTCCGTGAGTTCCGAGCGCAACACCCCGTCGAGCGGCAGGTCTGCCATCTTCGGCAACGGCAGCATTCGGCCTGCGCGCACGGTGATCGTATCATTGTAGGAGACGCTCCCCAGCAACGTCACGACGATTCGGTCGCCATCCTGGAAATCTCCCTTCGTCAGGCGGGAGCGGAGCAGAAATGCTTCAGCGGTGCGATGCTGCACTTCTGCGGCCCGCGCCTCTCCTTCGAGCGTTGCTCGTGACTCGAGCTCGCGCACGTTGCCGGAAGTGCTGCTCGTCGGAATGGCCTGCGCCGGCGAAAGATGGGCGAGCGTCATCAGCCCCATCAGCGCGAGGCTGCACACGTCGCGCAGCGATTTCGTTCTCGTCATCAGGAATCCCTGTCGTCATGAGCATGGTCGGCGAGCCGCACCGAACAAGAGGTCGAGCAGCATGGAATATTACCACGAGAGTGCATCCGCAGTCCTCATGCTAGCAGATTGGACAGGAACGACATCCGTGTTAATTCCCGTCAGCGTTGGACTTAGCCTTGCGGGTGAAAGTTCCGTGCTCGCATCGCGACACTCACTGGGCGAGTCAACTCTCACAATACTGTTGCGGTGTCGCAACACATCGTGGGAGCGAACGCTACAGCTACGCTAGGAACGATCTTGCTCCGCCGCGGTAACTTTGTGCCTGCTCGGTGAGGCCGTCGATCTCCAGAAATCTCCGGGCAGTTCATGTCACGTCAACTGATCGTTGCACACGCCGTCTCACGTTGCCGACATCCTTCATTCTGGTCATGATGCGCCTTTTTTTTGTGAATGCTTCAGCCCGCTCGCTCGCCATTGCCAGTGTCATCATCTTGAGCGTGGCGATGCTCGGCTGCCGAGGAAGCGAGGCAACACCCCCGACTCAGAGCTATGACGTCGCCGGTATCGTCATCGAGACAGGCGCCAATCAGATCGAGCGCGGCTACCATGCCAACTTCACCGCGTCAGCGAAGGACAAGCTCGGCAAGCCGGTTGCCGTGCCGGTGGTTTGGCGCAGCAGTGACGAACGAGTCGCCGTCTTCGATGCGAATGGTCGTCTGACCGCGCTCGATACCGGAGTGACAGTCGTGACGGCGTCGTCGCTCGGCGTCGTCTCGGGCGGGGTGAGTGTGCGGGTCCTCTGGGCGGGGGCGGCGAAAGTCTCTCAATATCAGTTCAACACCCCAGGAGCAGCTACCCCAGGAGCCACTGTTCCCGACTCTGTCCGAGTGCTCGTCTCCGACCGGGCCGGCAATCCTGTACCGAACGTGAAGGTGGCCTTCGCCATCACGGCGGGAAGCGGCTCGATCACGCCATCGACAGCCATCACCAACCAGAAGGGGGTTGCGGCAGCGCAGTGGGTGCTTGGGCCGGTGCTCGGGGTGAACGCGGTTTCTGCAACGGTGCTGAACGACGAGGACAAGCCGCTTACCTTCGTCACCCCCGGACCTGTCTCGTTTTCCATCGGGACGTTCAACGCGGTCGCCGCTGTCGGGGGAAACGGGCAGTCTGGAACTCTGCTCGCGCCGCTGCCCATCGCGCCCTCGGTTCGTGTGGTCGACGCTGAGGGACGGCCGCGCCCAGGCGTTCCGGTTTCGTTCACCCCGACTTCCGGAGGACGTGTTGCCAGCAGCACCGTCTCGACCGGTGCGGATGGCATCGCCTCTCCCGGGGTGTGGAGGCTGGGCGACGAGCCGGGTGAGCAGATCCTCATCGCGAAGGTCGAGAGTGCTGTCCTCAACCTGAAAGCGACCGCCACCGGCACCCCCATACGGTTCAACCCGACGCAGATCGTTGCGGGAGGGTATGTCACGTGCGCCATTCTCGCGGACGCGACAGTGAGCTGCTTCGGGCAGGGACCAAAGGTCGGCGATGGGTCGACTCTCAATCGCCTCGTTCCGACCCCGACTCAGGGTGGACTCCACCTCATTTCCCTGTCAGGCAGTTCGGCCCTCAGCGGCAACGACATCCCGATCCCGATCTCGCACTTCTGCGGCATCACCGTCGAACGGGGGATCGCGTGCTGGGGGCTCAATGCCCTCGGCGACATCACGGGCCAAGCGATCAACAGCCTTGTCCCCACGTTGATTCAGAGTTCGACGACCTGGCGACAAGTGAGCACCGGGGTCGCGCACAACTGCGCTCTCACGACTGACCTGGCGGCGTTCTGCTGGGGCAACAACGCCGCCGGCCAACTGGGCGATCGCTCGACCACCCCGCATTCTGCACCCGCGGAGGTATACGGAGGATTCAAGTTCACCAGCATCGCGAGTGGTAGCCTTCATACCTGTGCACTCACGGCAGAAGGCGCGGCGTTCTGCTGGGGTTTCAACGGTGCTGGACAGCTTGGCGACGGTACCCAGATCAGCCGCACCGCTCCCACAGCCGTGAGCGGCGGAGTGGCCTTCCAGTCCATCAGCGCGGGCGAATTCTGGACGTGCGGCTTGTCGACAGCCGGGAAGCCGTATTGCTGGGGCCTCACCGTCGCTGCGCCTTCGGGACAGACGACGCCACAGGGTTATGCTTCCGCGCCGACGCTCACGTCGCTCTCCGTGGGAGGCGCTCATGCGTGTGGGCTCACCACCGATGGAACTGCATACTGCTGGGGCAACAACAGTGGTGGCCAGCTGGGTGACAGCACGCTCACGAGTCGAACCGAACCCACGGCCGTCAAGGGCGCACTCAAGTACAAGTCGATCAGCGCGGGCTACTTTCACACTTGTGGACTGACGACAGCGGGCTCCGCTGCATGCTGGGGGCTCAATCGAGCCGGCGAGCTCGGGGACAGCCTGTCCGGCCTCCGGATCGTCCCCCATCAGATCGTGCTGGGCGTCACCCCGTGAGTTGTTCAGAATTGTTGCGCTGTTCGAACCCCCGTCAACAGGACTACTCGGTGATGATGCGTCGCCTCTCTGGCTCCGCTGGTCGCATGCTTGCTCGCACGCTTCTGCTCCTCGCTTCCCTGGCTGCCACAGTCGCGGCCCAGGAGGCGGTCACGATCACCGGGCACGTCTCCGCCGCGAACATGCCGATCCAGGGCGCGAGTGTTCGCATCGAGCAGCTGGATCTCGGCACGACGACGAACGTAGAGGGACGCTACAGCTTCATCGTGCCGTCCAGCCGAGTGCGGGGGCAGACGGTGACGCTCACGACGCGCTACCTGCGTTATCGGCCCATCTCGGTCCAGATCACCCTCGTGGGCGGATCGCTCGTTCAGGACTTCGACCTGCGCCCGTCCGATGAGACCCCCGCGAAGCCGCCCGTCGCTGGCGAGACACCCCGCCCGACGGCGCCGGTGCCTGGCGTGACCGCCCCACCGCGCCCCAAGGACGAGCGCGGACCGGTGGCGACGTCGGCGCCGATCGCCGCGCGCTACCTCCCCGTCGCCCCACTTCTCAACGCACCGACGGTGGACAGCAGCGCGTTCACCGACCTGGCCGGCACCGTCGATCTGCCGACTGCGCTGGCCGGCCGGCTCGCTGGGGTGGAGATCCAGAGCGGCTCCGTCATCGGAGGGTCGAGCAGCATCCTCGTGCGCGGCCCGCGCACGATCGTCGGCAGCGCGCAGCCTCTCGTGGTCGTGAACGGCATCATCACCGCGAGCGCCGCCCTGACGACCGCGGCCCAGCGCTCCGGGCGTGGCGGCTTCGACTACGGCAGCGCGATCAACGATCTCAATCTCGAGGACATTGCCACGGTGCAGCTGCTGCGCGGCCCACTGGCCGCGGCGCAGTATGGTGGTCGTGCCGCGAACGGTGTCCTGCTCGTGACGACACGGAGCGCTCGCGGCCTCAATGGATTCGCCATCTCGGCGAGCCAGCAGCTCAGCAACGAGCAGCCACTGCGACTGCCCAGCTACCAGAATGCCTACGGGCAGGGGCTCGGCGGCAAGTTCTCCTTCTTCAATGGGAAGGGGGGCGGCGTGAACGACAGCACGGACCAGAGCTGGGGTCCGGCGCTCGCCGGCCAGCCGGTGCCACAGGCGAGCCTGACGGAGGCAGGACGGGCCGACGTCCGACCGTTCGTCCCGGTGCCTGGCAACGTGCGCGACTTCTTCCAGAACGGACGCACGCTCACCACCAACGTCGGCGCCCAGGGAGCGAACGAATCCAGCCAGTTCCGCCTCTCGGTTAGCACGCGGAGCAGCACCGGGTTGGTCCCCGCGACGAATATTTCGCGGCAGACGGCGACGCTCACCGGCGCGACACGCCCCTCGCCACAGCTCACGCTGGCCGGCGATCTCCAGTACTACGGCACGACTGGCACCGATCGTCCGGGAACCGGCTTCGACGAGAGCAATCCCGTCTCGTTGTTCGCGCATCTGCCGAGGCAGGTGGATGTCGCCACGCTGCGCACGCGCCTGCGCGATCTTGCAGGCAACGCGATCAGCTGGAACTACGCCGGCCACAACAATCCGTACTTCGCGGTGCTGGAGAATCACAACAAGGATGATCGCACGCATCTCCTGGGCGGCGCATCGGTGGCCTACGCTTTCTCCAGCGTCCTGAGCGGCTCGGCGCGCATCGGTGCCGACCACGCGAGCGGCACGCGCAGCTTCACCGTCGGCAGCGGCTGGCAGGGTGGTTTTCCGTACTACGCGGGGCGCGGCAGCTTCGCGACCGGCGGATTCCAGAACGACGACATCACGACGTCGAACACCAACGTCGACGTCGCGCTCCGGGCGACACCGGCGACCACGAGCGACGTGGCCCTCGCGTTCACAGTGGGCGCAGGCCGGCGCAGCGACGACCTGCACACGATCACCAACGCGGCCGTCCAGCTCCCGAACACCTCTCCCGCTGGTGCTGCCGACTACTCGACGAGTTCCAGCACCAATTACCTGCTGGCCGGCGCGGAGCTCGGGCTGCGCGATGCCGCGTCCGTGAGCGTGCAGGCGCGTGGCGAGTCGTCGTCACTGCTCTCCAGCGCGAGCAGCAGCACGGTCTACCCATCGATCATGGGCAGCCTGGACTTTGCGCGCCTCAACCCATCCATGCGGCAGGGTGGGCACATCGACGTGCTCAGCGTGCGCGCCGGTTGGTCACGCTCCGGCAACGATGCGACGGCGTCATTCGCGCAGCAGGTCGGCGGACCGCTGGTGCCGTCGGGCGCCTCGCTCGCGCTCCTGGCAGCGCCCGAGGTGACGAGCGGCTTCGAGGCGGGCACCGATGTACGCATGTACGACAGCCGCCTGCTGCTCGGGCTGTC
>JAYUTY010000561.1:0-7912 GCA_043754875.1 Gemmatimonadota bacterium | reverse complement strand
GGCGGCGCCTCGAGTCGCTAGGGCTCACCAACGTGCGCGTCGATACCGCGGGGAACGTGATCGCCGAACGGAAGGGAACGGGCACAGGCCCGACGGTCGTGCTCGCGGGGCATCTCGACACCGTGTTCCCCGAGGGCACGGACGTGAAAGTGAAGCAGGTCGGCGCTAGGCTCGTCGCCCCAGGGATCGGCGACGACTGCCGCGGGCTCGCTGTCGTGCTCGCCGTCGCGCGCGCGTTTCAACGTTCGGCCATCCAGACTGTCGGCACCGTCTACTTCATCGGCAACGTGGGAGAGGAGGGGCCAGGCAATCTCCGCGGCGTGCGCAACCTGTTCACGAAGGAATTGAAGGGGAAAGTCGACTATTTCATCTCCGTCGATGGCACGGGTCTCGACGTCACCAACCGCGCCGTGGGGAGCAACCGCTACAAGGTCACCTACAAGGGACCGGGCGGTCACAGCTACGGCGCCTTCGGTCGCGTCAACCCGATTCACGCGCTCGGCCGCGCGATCGCAGGGATCGGTGACGTGCAGACACCTGCTTCACCCAAGACGACGTTCAACGTCGGCATGATCAAGGGGGGCACATCGGTGAACTCCATCCCGTTCGAGGCGAGCGCGGAGATCGACATGCGCTCGGAGTCGGCGGAGGAGCTGGCGGTGCTCGACGCCAAGGTGCAGAAGATCCTCGTCGCCGCGCGCGACGCCGAGAACGCGCGATGGAATGCGGGCACGAACGAGGTGCGGAAGCTGACCCTGACGATCGATACGATCGGGATCCGGCCGGCGAACGGCACTCAGACCGATGCGAGCCCGATCGTCGCAACCGCACTCGCCGCGGGGAAGGCACTTGGCTTCACCCCGGCGACCGGCGCGTCGAGCACCGACGCGAATCTGCCAATGAGCCTGCGCATCCCGGCCATCACGATCGACGGCGGCGGGAAGGGGGGCGATGCGCACGCGCTCACGGAGTGGTACGAGGACACGGCCACTGGCTATCTCGGACCGCAGTGGGCGCTGCTGCTCGTGGCCGCTCTGGCTGGGGTCAGGTAGGCAACAGCAACAGCACCGCATTTACCGCGGAGGACGCAGAGGGGCAGAGGAAAAACGCAGAGGGCAGCTACGGATTCATGATGGGGAGAGATCCGTGACCAGACCGTGCGTCTGTTCTTTGAGGTTGCGGAGTCGATCATCCTGCGCCGGCTCACGAGACCTCATCCGGCAACCCCATGCAAGAGCAGTCCTCTGCGTTCTGTTCTCCGCGTCCCCTGCGTCCCCTGCGTCCCCTGCGTCCTCCGCGGTAAATGCGGTGCTGTTGCTGTTGTCGTTGTCGTTCCCCTGTTCGCACCACGACGAGCTACACCGGGAACAGCATCTACCGATACTTCGGCAGCGGCCACAGCTCGTCCGCTACCGTGAGCTCGAGCGCGTCCGCGCAGTCGCGCACGCCGGCCATCGCGTCGGCGCCGGCGCTCGTGAGCAGGCGCGCCTGCTTCGGCAGGTCGTCGTGCATCGCTTCGGCCTGCGCGATCGTCTTGGCGAGCGTGTCGCGGTTGGCGCGCAGCGACTCGATCATCGCGCCGATCTCGTTCGCCGCCGCGATCTGCGGCACCGAGGTGATGCCGGCCGTTACTGCATGCGCCGCCGCAGTCGCCAGCGAACCCGAGTAGCTGAATGCCGCCGGAAGGATCAGTGTGTCGACGATCTCTTTCTGCGTGTGCATCTCGATCAGCATGTCCTTCACGTAGCGCTCGACGCGCACGTGGTACCGCGACTCGATCTCCGCCTTGCTGAAGATACCGAGCTTCGTGAGCAGTCCGCGCGATTGACGTGTGATCAGCTGCTCGAGCGCCTCTGGCGAGCGGCGCAGGTTGGGCAGGCCGCGCTTCTCGGCCTCCACCACCCACTCGTCCGAGTAGTTGTTCCCCTCGAAGCGGATCGTCGCGCTCTCCTGGAACGCCTCGCGCACGACGCCGAGCACCACGTCCTCCACCGCCTTGCCACGCTTCGAGTTCGCGCGAATCTGCTCGGTGATCTCACCGATCGCCTCGGCTACCGCGGCGTTGAGCAGCACGATCGGGAAAGCGATCGACGCCGACGAGCCCACGGCGCGGAACTCGAACTTGTTCCCCGTGAACGCGAAGGGCGACGTGCGGTTGCGGTCCGTGTTGTCCTTCTCGATCTCGGGCAGTCGCGCCACGCCGAGCTTGATCATCGCCTGCGCCGCGTTCGTCGAGCTCTTCCCGGCGGCGATCGCCTCGATCACGCGCGTGAGCATGGAGCCCATGAACACGGAGATGATCGCCGGCGGCGCCTCGTTGGCGCCAAGGCGATGTTCGTTGCCACTGCTCGCGATGCCGGCACGCAACAGGCCGGCGTGGCGATGCACGCCCTTGAGCACGGCGGCGAGGAAGACGAGGAAGCGCAGGTTCTGATGCGGCGTCTTGCCCGGCTTGAGCAGGTTGGTGCCGTCCAGCTCGGAGCCCTCGGCAGCGATGGAGAGCGACCAGTTGCAGTGCTTGCCCGAGCCGTTCACGCCGGCGAACGGCTTCTCGTGCAGGATGGCCTGCAGATCGTGGCGCAGCGCGACCTTCCGCAGCGTCGCCATGACGAGCTGGTTGTGATCCACCGCGATGTCCAGATCCTCGTACAGCGGCGCCATCTCGAACTGGCTCGGCGCCACCTCGTTGTGTCGCGTGATGATTGGCACGCCAAGCTTGTAGAGCTCGTGCTCCACCTCGCTGATGCATGCCTGGATGCGCTCAGGGATACCACCGAAGTAGTGGTCCTCGAGCTGCTGGCCACGCGGTGGCGGCGCGCCGACGAGCGAGCGGCCGGCCATCACCAGGTCGGGACGATTCGCGAAGTGCTGCCGGTCGATCAGGAAGTACTCCTGCTCGGCGCCGAGCGTCGCGTAGACGCGCTGCACGCCAGTGTCGCCGAGCACCTCGAGCAGCTCGATCGCGCGGGCGCTGAGGACGTCCGAGCTGCGAAGCAGCGGCGTCATCTCGTCGAGCGCCTCACCGTTGTAGCCGATGAAGACGGACGGGACGCACAGGGTGCGCGTGTTGGCCGACTCGACGATGAACACCGGACTCGCCGGGTTCCATGCCGTGTAGCCGCGCGCCTCCCAGGTGGCGCGCAGCCCGCCAGAGGGGAAGCTGGAAGCGTCCGGCTCGCTCTGGATCAGCTGGGCCCCGGTGAACGACTCCATCGGCTGCCGATTGTCGTCGAAGCTCAGGAAGGCGTCGTGCTTCTCGGCCGTCAACCCGGTCTGCGGCTGGAACCAGTGCGTGAAGTGCGTCACGCCACGGCTCGTCGCCCACTCCTTGATGACTTGGGCCACTGTCGGTGCGACGTCGATGTCGAGCTTCTTCCCGTGGCGGATCGAGGCGACGAGCTTGGCGTAGACATCCTTCGGCAGCTTGTCGCGCATCTGGCGCGCGCCGAAGGTGTTGATGCCGAAGTAGGCCGAGGTCGGCACATGCGCCTGAGCGTCACCATTCGCGGCGTGCGGCGCTCGCGGGCCGCGCGCGACCAGGTCACGGAGCATGGACTTGCGCGTAGGAGCGGTGGGGACGGTCATGGACACAGAGGGTGAGTGACTGAAAGGAAGCTGCAGTTCGATGAACTGGTGTCAGCTGAAAGTTGCCATATGAGCATTGTTCATGACGCAAGATACAATAATAGTGGTGAAAAATGCAACAATGCTAGTGAAAAACTGTCAAAGAAGCACATTAGACGATCCTGCCGAGCTGCCGGAGCCGAGGCACCAGCCGAGCCGTGAGGCCCACGACCACTAGGGCGGCTGTCCCGCCGAGCACGACGGCTGGCACCGTTCCAAGGAAACGTGCTGCCACCCCCGACTCGAAAGCGCCGAGCTCGTTGGACGAACCGATGAACACGGAGTTCACGGCCGAGACTCGCCCCAGCATCTCCGAGGGGGTCAGCAGCTGGAGCAGCGTCGAGCGGATCACGACGCTGATGTTGTCGGCCATCCCGCTCAGCCCGAGCAAGGCGAGCGACAGATAGAAGCTCCTGGAGAGTCCGAACCCGATGATCGAGCCCGCGAAGATGGCCACGGCGAACAGGAGTGTGCGGCCCGCGCGCTCGATCGGCGGCCGGTGGGCGAGATAGACTCCCATCAACACCGCGCCGGCTGCGGGCGCCGCCCGGAGGATGCCGAGCCCCTGCGGGCCCACCTTGAGAATCTCCGCGGCAAAGACCGGAAGCAGCGCCTCCGCCCCACCGAGGAAGACGGAGAAGAGGTCGAGGGAGAGTGCACCCAGGATGACCGGCTCGCTCCACACGAACTTCAGCCCCGTCACCAGGCCGGTCAGCACCGGGGTTCCGTCGAGCATCCGCTCGCCCGGCTGGTAGCGAATCATGAGGAAACTCACCAGCGCCACGAGCATCAGCAGGACGTCCACGCCATAGGACACCACCGCTCCAGCGAAACCGTACAGCAGCCCGCCTACCGCCGGGCCGACGACCGCCGCCGTCTGCCAGCTGCTGCTGCGCCAGGCGATCGCGTTCTCGTACATCGTGCGCGGGATGATCTCGGCACCCATTGCCTGCCGCGCCGGCTGGAGCAGGCTCCGCGCGATGCCGCTGGCGACGATCACCACGTACACGGGCGCAATCCCGAGACGGGCGAACAGGCCGGGCACGGCACTCAGGGCGAGGAGCGCCACCGAGCAGACCGCGAGCACCACGAGCGCGATGGCCGAGATGGTGCGCCGGTTCCAGCGGTCGGCGATGTAGCCTGCTGGCAGCGCGATGGCGATGAACGGCAGCGCCTCGGCCAGCCCAATCAGGCCGAGCGAGAGCGGATCGTGCGTGAGCGAGTACACCTGCCACCCAACCACGACCGCCTGCAGCTGCGACCCGAGAGTCATCGTGAACAGGCTGGTGATGTACCAGCGATAGTCCCGATGGCGAAGCGCAGCGTATGGGTCGTGCCGCGCCGCGGGAACCAGGTGATGGTCCGGAGTCACTTGGTCGTGAGAGAGAGAATCCGACACGCCGCGTTCGAGCGCCGTGCGTGCCATCGGTTGAAGTATACCAGCGTCGGATGCGATGCGGTGACGGGCGCCGGACACGACGGCCTCGCCGCCAGGTGATCAATTGCCGGCGGGGAAAGTGTGGGACTACATTACTGATCGTATGCATCCAACCTCCCCACAGCCGCCGTATCAAGATCCGAGTGCCACCGCGCCGCTGAACCTCGAGCGGGGAGGCATCGAGGCCGACAGCGCCCTGCTGCGGCGCATGGCGACGGGAGACGAGCAGGCGTTCGGCACGCTCTACGACTGGTGGCATCCGTTGGTGCACGGAGTCGTGCTACGGATCCTGAGGCAGCCCGACGACGTCGAGGATGTCGTGGAAGAGGCGTTCTGGCAGGCGTGGCGGCAGGCGGAGCGCTACGACGCCAGCCGCGGAAGTGTACAGACCTGGTTGTTGACGATCGCGCGGAGCCGCGCGCTGGACCGCGCGCGCTCGCGGAAGCGACTGCGCGAGGAGCCGTTGGAGGGAGAGGGTGGCGACGTGCTCGGACAGCAGGTTGCCGAGGGGGATCCAGGGGTGGACGCCGAGACGTCCGAGCGGCGCTCGATCGTGATCGCCGCGCTTGCGGAGCTGCCGCCGGAGCAGCGGGAAGCGCTGGAGCTCGGTTACTTCGGAGGGTTGAGTCAATCGGAGATCTCAGAACGAACCGGGCAACCGCTCGGAACGATCAAGACGCGAATGCGGCTGGCGATGCAGAAGCTGCGAAGCCGCTTACAGGTGTTGCGCGAGGAAGGGCGATGATGACGAACGAGAGCACGCACGAGGGGACGCACGACTACACACGCGAGGCGCTCGAAGCGCTGGCACTCGATGCGCTCGACGCATCGGAGCGCCGCGCGGTGCTGGCGCACCTGTCGACGTGCGGGTCGTGTCGCGAGGAGCTGCGCATCCTCGAGCTGACGGCTCGCGAGCTTGCGTACGCTGCTCGACCGATCGCCATGGCCCCCGCGCAGCGCGACCGCGTCCGTGCCCGTCTCCTAGCTCGTGCCGCCGCCGACGCGAACGCCGCGGGTGCCACTGCTGCCGGTGGAACGGGCGATGCGACCGCGCTGCCCGAACCCACGATCATCCCCCTGCGGCAACCGTCGCGCGCGCAGCAGCAGTCACAGCAGTCACAGCGCCAGCAGGAGCAGCAGCGTTCGACACCTCGAGTGCCAACGCGAGGCGGACGCGGCGGCTGGATGGCGCTCGCGGCCGGGATCGTCGCCGTGGCGAGCTTGGCGCAGCTCGCTCGCGTGTCGGCCGAGCGGGACAGTCTGCGAGATGCAGTTCGTACCGCGACGATCGAGCGAGGCTCGCGTGCTCTCTCTGTGGATTCGCTGAAGAATGTGGTTGTCGAGCGCGACCGCGAGCTCGCGAACCTCACGGGCCCGCAGGTAGCGGTGATGACGCTGGCGTCGGCGACCCCCTCGGCGCCATCGGCGCGCATGTTCTGGGACCAATCGGTGAACGCCTGGACCTTCGTGGCGCACAACCTTCAGGCTCCTCGAGCAGGACGCACCTATCAGCTCTGGCTCGTCACGCCAACGACGAAGATCAGTGCGGGCACCTTCGCGCCAGGCATGACTGGTGATGCCGTTGTCCGTGCGACATACGCACTCGCCAAGGATTCGCTGGCAGCCATTGCGGTCACGGACGAGCCGACGAGCGGAAGCGCTCAGCCCACCACGACTCCGTTCATGGTCGCGGTGAACCGACCCGGTAAGTAGTTGCGCATCAGTTCGCCATAAACGCTGTCAGTCATGGAAGTTAGAGCGAAGCGCCCACTGGAACGACAGTGGGCGCTTCGGGTATTATTCGGGGTGAGACCTTTCTTGAATTCTGTGAAGACCGCGTGGATTGGGAGTCGGGCAATGAAAGAGCTGAAGATCGATTTCGACGCTGTGGGGGGAGTAGACTTCGAGCGGTTGGGGCGGAGCCTCCATCTCCAAGGTGAGCGGGTGGGCGATGGCCGCTATCACGTAACGGGTGGGGACCACGACCACTGGGTGGACCTGTACACCACGTCGCATCCTCGCTGCGACTGCGGCGATCACCTCTGGCGCGATCAGCTGTGCAAGCACATCCTCGCCGCGTTGCTGCGCGAGGGACACGACCGGGTGATCGAGGCGTTGGGACGGCTGTTCCGACAGGTGCAGGGCACGGCGCGCGCAGCGTAGGCGCACCCTCGGCGTTCTTCTTGCCGCCCGCGTCGCCATGGCGAGCAAGCGCCCGTTCGACATCCATGCGGTGATGCGGCGATTGCGCCGCGCGGTGGCCGGCTATCCGGACGCTGCGATGTTCGCGCTGCGCGAGATGGGCTACGGCACGCTCTTCCAGCAGCTCGTCGCCTGCATCATCTCCATCCGGACGACGGACGAGGTGTCGCTGCCGACTGCGCTCGCGCTGCTCGAGCGGGCAGGGACGCCGGCTGACGTCGCCGCGCTCACGGTGCGCGAGATCGACACGATCATTCGCACCTCGACCTTTCACGGCGCGAAGGCCGTGCAGATCCACGCGATCGCCGCGCGCATCGTGGGGGAGTACGACGGCGACCTACCTGCCGATGCGGCCGTGCTGCAGTCGTTCGCCGGCGTGGGC
This sequence comes from Gemmatimonadota bacterium, assembly GCA_043754875.1. Lineage (GTDB taxonomy): Bacteria > Gemmatimonadota > Gemmatimonadetes > Gemmatimonadales > Gemmatimonadaceae > AG11. Next base: position 266 of record JAYUTY010000561.1, on the reverse strand, counting down.
CCGAAGTGCGCCAATCTTTCCCTGGGGGTCGCGTGCGATGTTCCGCGCGTGAGTGTGGACGTCCACGTCTGGCGTGTGGTCAACCGGTGGGGCTACGTCGCCGCGCGAACGCCCGAGCTCACGATGGTGGCGCTGGAGGCGGTGCTGCCGACGCGGTACTGGATCGAGATCAACCGACGGCTCGTGCCGTTCGGTAAGCACATCTGCACCGGCACGCGCCCGAAGTGCTCCGTCTGTCCACTGCTCGAATACTGCCGGCAGGTCGG
>JAYUTY010000560.1:0-7951 GCA_043754875.1 Gemmatimonadota bacterium | reverse complement strand
CCGAGCGGACCAATGGCGATCTGGACAAGGCGCTTGGCTACCTCGAGCGTGCGCTGTCGCTGGATTCCACCAGCTCGGTGGTCAATTTCTACATCGGTGAGGTGCTCTATAACCGCGGCGTCAATGAGGGGGCGCTCGCCGCGCTCAAGCGCGCCGTCGAGCTCAACCCGCAGAATCCGGACGCCTACTACCTGATGGGCTTCGTGCTCGGCGACATGGGGCTGCACGAGCAGGCGCGCGAAGTGACCCGACGTGCGATCCAGCTCAATCCCACCCTCTCGCGCGCGCACGCCAACCTCGCCATCGATCAGAACCGTCCGCAGCGGCTGAACGAGCTCGCCGCTGACCGCGCGAATGGTCGCGCCGCGCAGATGGAAGTGGCCGACGCGCCTCTCGCGCAGTTCAACCTCGGCCTCGCCTTTCGCCAGAAGGGCTACTACAGCGAAGCCCTGCGCGAGTACGCGAAGGCGCTGGCGCGGGGTGAGGATCGGGCGATGGTGCTTCAGGCCATGGCGGAGGTCCACCTGCTACGCCGCGAGGCACGAGCCGCGGTCGAGCTGTACGACGAGCTGATCACCCTCCAGCCGGACAGCCCGAAGCTCTGGAACGAGCGAGGCGTTGCATTGCATCAGGATGCGCGCTTCGCCGAGGCGGAAGATAGCTATCGTTGTGCGGTACGAGCGGAGCTCGGCTATGCACTCGCCCACAACAACCTCGGCGTGGCCCTCTTTCATCGTGGAGACGCCGAGGGTGCCATCGCCGCCTTCCGCGTCGCGCTCGAGGCGCAGCCGACGTTCAACAAGGCACGGCTCAACCTCGCGTTGCTGATGAGCAAGGGCAAGCGCTTCCAACTGGCGCTCGAGGCCTACCGCACGGTGCTCCAGACCGAGGCGGACGATCCAGCGGCGTGGAACGGGATCGGCCTTGTGCTCTCGGAGCTCAAGAAGTTCGACGACGCGCGCAACGCGTTCGCGCGCGCGGTGCAGGCCAAGCCTGATTTCGCCGAAGCGCACTACAACCTGAGCTTCACGCTCTCCAACCTCGGCGATTTCGAAGGTGCGCTGCGCGAGACCAAGCGCGCGCTGGAGCTCGACCCATACTACGTCGCGCAGAAGTTCGAGCTCGCGATCGATCTGGAATACGAGGATCCGGATCTCTCCATCCAGCCCGACCTTGGCGCCAGTCAGCGCATCGAAGAGTCAGTCGAGGATTTCAGCTTCGACAGCGGCGTGCTCGATTCGCTCTTCACCACGCTCGCCGCCGCACAGACTCCACTCGCGCCCGAGGCGCAATCCGAGCCCGGCAGAATTGCGTCGAGTGACGCCTTCGCCATGGCCTCGGACTATCTGGGGATGGGGTTGTACGACCGCGCGAGCGCGGAAGTGAGCCGCGCCATGACGCGCGGTGCTCCAGCGGCGGCCGGCTTCTGCCTGCTCGGCGACATCTACTCGCGACAGGGGCTCCATGGCGAGGCGATCGAGCGCTACCGCGAGGCGAGCCGCGTCGAGCCCGGCCTGCGTGCAGCGCGACTTGGCGAAGCCGCCGCATTGCTCGCGATGGGGCGGGCACGCGAGGCGCTCCCGATCGCCGAAGAGCTGGCGGCGGGTGACCATCCCGGCATCGATGCCCTGATGCTCGTCGCCGCCGTTCGAGCCGCTACCGGTGACGCGGGCGGGGCGCTCGCCGCGCTCGATCGGGCTCGCACGCTGTCGCCGCAGCGCGCCGACATCCAGCAGCGGATCGGCGACATCGCGCGTTCGCTCGGCGACGTCGACGGCGCGATCGGTGCCTATCGCTTTGCGCTCGATCTCGATCGCGACTTCGCGATCGTTCGCTATCAGCTCGCGCGCCTGCTGCGAGAGAAGGGACAACTGCGTGAGGCAGAGCAGGAGCTCGAAGCCGCACTCGACGCCGTCCCCACCTACGCGGACGCCACTCTGGAGCTCGCATCACTTCGGCGCGAAGCGGGAAAGCCGGCCGAAGCGCTGCGCCAGCTGATTGCCTTGCTCGAGCGCGACCCGTATCACTTCGAGGCACTGCTCGCACTTGGAGAGACGTTGATGGCAGCCGGTCGGCCACGTGACGCGACGCACGCGTTTCGTCGTATCCTCCGCTTCGACCCGGCGCACGCTGGCGCCCTCTACTTCGATGGCATGCTGCTCATCGAGCAGAAGCGCTTCCGCGAGGCGATCGAGCGCTGGCGGCGCGTGATCGATCTCGAGCCCGCGAGCGAGTACGCGCGTCGCGCGCGGCGCGATGCGCGCACCGCTTCGGATCTTCAGGCGATCTTTTCCACTCCGGACGGACGCTGAGATGGCGATCGAGGGGCCGCTTCGCGAGCTTGGCATTCACGATGTGTTCCAGCTGCTGGACCTCAGCCGCAAAACGGGCGCGCTGCGGGTGACGTCGGACCTGCGCGACGACGAGGGCGATGTCCTCTTCGACGGCGGCCGCGTGATCCACGCGAGCATCCGCAGCAATCCGACGTCGATCGAGCGCATCCTGCGGCAGGCGGGCAAGATCGGAGACGCCGAGATGGCCGTGGCGGCCGAGATTCCCCTCGAGCGAGGTGTGGGGATCGGCGATCGTCTCGTCGCGGCGGGTGTCGTCACGCAGCGCGAGATGGAGCGCCAGCTGCGACTCGCCATCGAGAGTGTGGTGTTCGAGCTGATGTCCTGGCGCGAGGGATTCTTCTCGTTCGAGGAGCGGCCCGTTGCCGACGTCCCGCTCGACGCGCGAATCCGGATCAGCACGGAGTCGCTGCTGATGGAGGGCGCGCGCCGCATCGACGAATGGTCGCGCATCGTTGACAAGGTGCCCAGTCTCGGCGTCGTGCCGCTGCTCGCGCCGGTCGAGGACGATCGGGCGAGCGTGCTCGATCTCCTGCCCCACGAGTGGGAGGTGCTGATGATGATCGACGGCGAGCGTGACCTGCGTGGAATTGCCCGTTCGCTCGGCCGCAGCGAGTTCGAGATCGCGAAGATCGCGTACGGTCTCATCTCGACCGGAGTGGTTGCCGTGCGCGCCGTCGAGCGCCCCTCGGTGCAGGCGTTGGCCGAGATGCAGGGCGCAGACGCAGCGGTCGCCCACGCGCGCTTGGCGCTGGCCGCCGGTCGGGTGGAGGACGCGCTCGCCGCCGCTCGTGCCGCCTCGATCGCCGATCCCACGTCGACCGATGCGAGAATGGTTACCGCGCGTGCGCTCGCGCGACTGGGTCGGCACGACGAAGCCGTCGCTGAGCTGCGGCACGCTGTGCAGATGGATCCGCTCACCCCCATCGTCCATCTCGAGCTTGGCTTTGCTGCCGTTCGCGTCGGCGACTTCGTGACCTCTCGCGCAAGCTGGGAGCACTTCATGCGCCTCGCCCCAGGTTCGAACGACACGCGCCGCGTCCGCGCCGCACTCGAGTCGCTCACCCGCCTCACGCACCTCATCGAGGCGCATGCCGATGAGTGACGACGTCCGTCGGCTCAGCGAGCAGCTTGCGCGCGATCCGCACAGCCGCGTCTTCGTGCCACTCGGCGAGGCGCTGCGCCGGCAGGGGCAGGTCGACCTGGCGCTCAAGGTCACATTGCGCGGACTCGAGCGGCATCCGCACTTCGTCGATGCACACGACCTCCTCGCACGCATCGCCGTCGATGGGGGCGATCTCAACCGTGCCTTCGACGAATGGGACATGGCGCTGCGCCTCGCACCTGGCCATGCGGGAGCGCTCAAGGGAATGGGCTTCGTGTCGTTCCAGCAGGGGCGCCTTGCGGATGCGGAGCGATACCTCGAGCAGGCCGTGGCGGTCGAGCCGCACGACGAGCAGGCGGCCGGTGCGCTTGCCAATGTGCGTGCTTCTCGCGGCGTTCCGGCTCGAGACACTCGGAGGTCGCCACGTCTGCCGCTCGGCACCGCGCATCATCCTGGCTTCCTCTTCGCTGACATCCTGATGGACGCGGAACAGACGGCACTGCTGCTCGACCGCGACGGGCTGGTGCTCGCCGGCGCCTACGTGGCGTGGGACGGCAGGGACGTTGCCCAGGAGGTCGGCGCGGAGCTGAGTGGCGTCACCGACGCGGCGCAGCGCGCGACGCGCCATCTCGATCTGGGCGACTGGAGCTCGATCGTGTTCGAGACCGAAGTCGCGGTCGTGGCAATGGCGCCCTCCGGCCAGGACGGGCTGCTCGTCCTCGCCACGTCACGTACGACCCCGCTCGGACTCGTACGCCGGCTGCTCGATCGATGCGTGGATCGGGCATCCCGCTGGATGGGAGGACGCATCTCATGAGCATGCTGAGCGCCTTCCGGCCGATGCTCGATGCCCTGACCAGGGTTCGCGGCGTCAGCGCCGCGCTCGTCGTCAGCGAGCGCGACGGCATCATCGTCGATTCGAACCTCCAGATTGGCCAATCGGGCGATCGCGTCGCGGCGCTGGCGGCGTCGCTCTATCGGAAGGCCAGGCTCTCGGCGTCGGCAGCGGGCATGGGGGCCGTCTCATTCCTGCAGCTCGAGGCACCCCGTGGGCGCATCTGCGCAGTAGGCGGCGGGGAGCTCGTCCTCATTGTCGTCGCGGAGCCGACGGTGAACGTGGGCCTCATCCGCGTGGAGCTGCTCCGGGCTGCGGCCACCTTGCTGGCGCTGGGCGGCGAGGCGCAGCCGTGAACATCGCAGTCGTCGAATCGTGGATCGAGGCACCGCTTCGCCAGTTCGTGCGCGACGCCGAGGTGGAGCTGGCGCTGCTGCTGCATCCCAGCGGGCAGGTGCTGGCGCAGCATGGGTTTGCGCGTGCGGTGGACGTGATGACCGCCTGCGCCCTTGCGGCGGGAATTCACGCCTCTGCGGGCGAGCTCGGTCGCCAGCTCGACGGCAAGCCATTCCGTGGGTTGCACCACGTCGGTCGTACTCGTCAGATATTTTTAGCGGAGGCTCTCTCGCCGCGCGGTTCGTACGTCTTCCTCACCGTCTTCGGGTCGGAGAGTTCGCTCGGCCTGGTCCGTCTCTACTTCGATGAGCTCGTCGCGCAGTTGGCCGCCGCCGAGCCCGCCGCTGCTCCAGTGAATGCTCCTGCGCTCGCCGAGTCCTTCGAGCGCGATCTCGACCGCAACCTCGCCGTCCTTTTCGGCCGCGCCTAGGCCGTTCCCGCGCTCCGCCTGCCTGCTTCGTGTCGCTCGTCAACTACGCCACGCGTGAGATCACCTGCAAGATCGTCTACTACGGGCCAGGGCGCTCGGGGAAGACGACGAACTTGCATTACATCCACGGGCAGGTTCCGGAGGATCGCAAGGGGAAGATGGTGTCGCTCGCGACGCAGACCGACCGAACGCTCTTCTTCGACTTTCTCCCGCTGGACCTGGGATCGATCTCCGGATTCACGACGAAGTTCCAGCTGTATACGGTGCCTGGCCAGATCTACTACCAGACCACGCGGAAGCTCGTGCTCCAGGGTGCGGACGGGGTCGTCTTCGTCGCCGACAGTCAGGCACGCCAGCTTGACGAGAACATCGAGAGCTTCCAGGACCTGCACGCGAACCTCGCCGAGCATGGCATCGACCCCCGCGTGATGCCGTTGGTGGTGCAGTACAACAAGCAGGACCTTCCGTCGGAGCTGGTGCTGCCCGTCGCTGAGCTGTCCGATGCGATCAACTTTCGCAACGTGCCAGAGTTCGCGGCCGACGCACTCCATGGTCCGGGCGTCTTCGAGACGCTCCGCGGCATCTCGGAGATCGTCCTCCGGAGGTTGAGCGCCGGTAGCTCGTCGGCAGGCGCCGCCGGAAGCGCCGCCAGCGCCGGCACTCGCTAGCCATGCACGTCGACCCGCGCGCGCGGTTCGACAACTACGTCGTCGGCTCGGCCAACCGCCTCGCCGTCGCCGCGGCGCGCAACGTGGCGGAGTCGCCCGGCGCGGTCTACAACCCGCTCTTCATCTACAGCGGCTCCGGCCTCGGCAAGACGCACCTGCTCGGCGCGATCGGCAATCATGCGCACCAACGCAACGACGAGCTGAACGTCGCCTACGTGGCCCTCGAAGACTTCGTGCAGCAGCTTCACGCGTCCATCGCCGCCGGCGAGATGGATCGCTTCAAGCAGCGCTTCGGCCGCGTCGACCTGCTGCTGATCGATGACGTGCAGTTCCTCACGGGCCATCGCGAGACGCAGAGCGAGCTGCTGCGCCTCCTCAACACGCTGCAGGGAAGCGGTCGCCAGATCATCCTGACGAGCGATCGCGCGCCACAGGACATCCCCGACGTGGACGAGAGGCTGATCAGCCGGCTCAGCGGGGGTCTGATCGTGGACATCGGCGCACCCGACTTCGAGACGCGCGTCGCCATCCTTCGCGCCAAGTGCGAGGAGCGAAAGATCACGTTCGCGCCTGGTGTCATCGAGGAGCTCGCGCGTACCGACTTCGCGAACGTGCGCGAGCTGCAGGGGGCCATGAACCGGCTGAGTGCGCACCAGTCACTCGACGGCACGCTGACGCCGGCTCAGGTGCGCCCCGCCCTCGGTGTCCGGGACAATGGCGCCGCCGCCGACACGATGACGGCGCCCGTCGTGGCCGCCATTGAGCCGGCCAACGAGTTTTCCAGCTTCCTCAACGACATCGCGAGCGCGCTGGCGATTCACGTGGAGCCGTGGAAGGTTCGTGTCGGCGAGGCGAGTGCCTACTGGGCGGGTGAGGGCTACCGCACTGCCGCGCTCGAGCGGCTGATGCGGGAGTCGTCGCCTCCACCCAACTACGAGGCGTTGCTTCGCGGCTTCGGCCAGGCCGTCGAGCAGCTTCGAGAGCTCGAGCGACAGATCACGACGGTCGATCCCGCCCTGGGCGGCGACGAGCTGTTTCGCGATCCCGAGAGATTCAGTGAAGCGGCGGCGTTCGTGGAGCGCGCGCTTGCCGGCGCTGTTCCCCCCGCCGGACCGCAGTCCGCTTTTGCGCGCGGCAGCTATGTGGAGAGCGCGTCCAACCAGATGGCCGTGCGCGCCGCCGACGCCGTGATCGCCGAGCCGGGTGTTCGCTATAATCCGCTCTTCCTGCACGGGCCGAGTGGGACGGGCAAGACCCACCTGCTGAACGCCATCGGCAACGAGCTGGAACGGCGAGCCGGCCGAGCACAGCGAGTAGCGTGCGTGGGCGCGCAGCTGTTCATCGATGAGCTGATTGTCGCGCTTCAGGAGGGAACGGTCGAGCGATTCCGCGCCCGATACCGATCCGCGGACGTCCTGTTGATCGACGACATCCAGTTCGTCGCCGGCAAGGAGCGAACGCAGGAAGAGCTGTTCCACGTCTTCAACCACTTCCATTCAGCCGGCAAGCAGCTGGTCTTCGCGAGCGACCTTCCGCCCAAGGACATCGCTGGGCTGGAGGAGCGGCTGTGCTCGCGCTTCGAGGGCGGACTCGTAGTTCAGCTGGCCGCGCCAGACCGGGCGCTCCGCGAGATGCTCTTTGCGCGCTTCTTCGCCGATGCGGGCGTCAACCCGGCTCCCGAGCTGCTCACGTATCTGGCCGACCGCCCGGCGTCGAGCGTCCGCGAGCTGATCGGCACTGTACACCGCCTGCGCGCCGCGACTGACGCCGGCGATTCCCCGCTCACTCTGGCCCTCGCACGGAAGGAGCTGGAGCCTGTCGAGGCTGCGGCGACGGTCAGTGCGCCACTCGCCGTGCGGCAGGCGGCGGACGTCTTCTTCCTCGACGACGAGAAGATCGTCTGGGAGTGGCCCGACGTCTCGGGCCGGTTGGTCGAGGAGCTGCGCTGATGGCGATCAAGGGAAGCCTCAAGGAGGCCAGCCTCCCCGACGTGCTGCAGCTCCTTTCCATGGGGAAGAAGACGGGCTGTCTCGCCGTCACGCATCGCAACAACTTCGGCTACATCTACTTCGACAAGGGGCGCATCAGCTACGCGTCCATCGTCAACCGGCGGGACCGGCTCGGGGACATCCTCGTGAAGTCCGGCTCCATCACAAAGGCGCAGCT
>JAYUTY010000559.1:0-2708 GCA_043754875.1 Gemmatimonadota bacterium | reverse complement strand
TCCTGCGCACGCTCGGCCTGGAGCGAGCGGGCGTGGGCACTGCGGATAGCGGTCGGAGGGTCATCGAGCGCCAGTTCGCCGAGTGGAAGATCCCGTCGGACGGATTCGTGGTGCGGGATGGCAGCGGTCTGTCACGCAGCGACTATCTCTCGCCGGAGGCGATCATCGACATCCTCGACGTCATGCGCCGCTCACCCAACTTCGAACTGTTCTTTCAATCGCTCCCAAGCGCCGGTGTCGACGGCACGATCGGGAGCCGGATGCGCGGGACGCCGGCGCAAGGCAACCTGCATGCGAAGACTGGCACGCTTCCCATGGTGCGCTCCCTGTCGGGCTACGTACGCAGCGCGGACGGGCGGCTACTGGAGTTCAGCATTCTCTGCAATGGCTGGACGGCACCGCAGGCGTCTGTGGACCGGGTAGCCGACTTCATCGGGGTCTCGCTCGCGTCGATGAGGGTGCAGTCGCGCTGAGCCGAGCGACGTCGGACTCAGGACTTCTTGTGGTTGCGATGATGCTGGACCATGGCACCTATCGCGGCGCCGGCGACGGCGTGTCCACCGAGTGCGTGGCCAGCGACAGCGCCGGCAGCAGCACCCTTCAGCTTGCTGTGATGTTTCACGGTAGCCTGCGTCCCCTGTGCGAGCACTGCCGTTCCCGGTAGCGTCAGCGCCAAGGCGAGCGCGGCGATTCGGCTCGTTCGTGCGATGTATGTCATGGTGTTGCGTCCCTGATCGGTGGATGACGGCTGGTTCCGACTGTCTGCTCGCCATGCGACCTCCATGCCACGGCAGCGATTCACCAAAGCTGAGAACGGCATGCCTCGTGCTGCCGATCAGCGGTTGCGCGACGACGCGCTCCGCTCGTCGCGCGAGTCACTCACATCACCACGAGGCCCACCATGCCACTCCGACTGTCCCGTATCGCGCCCTTCGTGCTCGCGCTCCTGCTCGCGCCGCTGGCGCAACGTGCCAGCGCCCAGGCGACCATCTGCAAGGACGGCTCGACCTCCACGGCGGCGGGTCGCGGCGCCTGCTCTGGTCACAACGGAGTGGACGAGAAAGCCTCGAAGGCAGCCGCCAAGATTGCCAAGGCGCAGGCGAAGGCGTCGGCCGCCGAGACGAAGGCGGCCGCCACGCAGGTCACCTGCACGGACGGCACGATGAGCGTCGGGGGACGCGGCGCGTGCTCCAGCCACGGCGGGATCGGCAAGTCCAACAAGGCCGAGCGCAAGGCGGAGAAGCTGGAAGCCAAGGCCGAGAAGATGGACGCCAAGGCGGGTGGGGGCGAGGTGGACGACCGCAATCCGGCCGGCGCGATCGCCCGGTGCAAGGACGGGATGTACTCGCATGCGAAGTCGCGCCAGGGTGCGTGTGCGCGTCATGGTGGGATTGCGTCATAGCAGCCGACCCATGGCCGCGGTGGAGCGACGCCACCCCGGCCATGGGGACGCAGGGAGTGACACGGAGGGCGACCAGCGCGTCAAGCAGGAGGAGTGTAGCGAACTCGTGAAGACAGTCTCACGATGACGATTCGCGACGCGCAGCCTGCACCTGAATCCCATGCCCGACCCGTTGCAACAGCCGCCCCCCTGGAAGACAGCGCTCCAGGCGCCGGAGTACGCGCTCGGCGTCAGCGCCCACAGCTGGAAGCGCCTGACGATGCATGTCGGGCGGGCGCTGCGGCAGATGAGCCCTCGCGGCGCCAGCCAACTGCGCAGCCTCGTGCCGCTCGTCGCGCAGGAGATGCGTCTCACGAATGCGTCGTGGGAAGCGATCGAGACGGCGGTGCGGATGTCCGTGACCCATCATCCGGACTTCGGCCGCTACGACCGCATGAACGTCGTCACGGGCCGGAGCGAGACCGAGACGCTGATTGCCTGGATGCTCTCGTACGTTGCCAGAGCACGCGAGGGGGAGTCGGCGAGCGCGGAGCCATCGGGAGATCAGGAAGAGCGCTCGCGCTACGGCTGACGCGAGCAGTCACGCGATCGCGCTGCCGGGCAGCGCTCGCGCCGCCTCCTCGCGCACGCGTGCCCAGGCATCTGCCAGATGCCGCTCCGTCGTCGCCACATTGCCGATGCCCACTCGAATGCAGATGCGGCCATCGAGCCGCGTGTGCGTGAGGTAGGCGTCCCCAGAAGCGTTGACCCGCTCGACGATCCCCTGGTTCAGTGCGTCGCGCGCGTCGTCTCCCAGCGCTGACGGGGCAAAGCGAAAGCAGACGATCCCCATCTGCTGCGGCGCAGCGAGCAACGCGCCCGGCTCCGCTTCGACCCAGCTCGCGAGCAGCGCGGCCAGCCGGCAGTGTTCGCGGATTCTCGATTCGATTCCACTGCGCCCGAACGAGCGGAACGCCATCCACGCCTTGAGAGCGCGGAATCGGCGACCGAGCTGGATGCCGTAGTCCATGTAGTCGATCGCGGCACCCTTCACGTCGACGTTGGACTGCTCGCCGCCTGCACGCCGGGATGCATCGCCGCGCAGATATTCCGGCGTCAGCGAGAACACCGCGCGCAGCTGCTCCGGCCGGCGAACGAACAGCGCGCTGAAGTCCAGCGGAACGAACAGCCACTTGTGCGGATTCACGACGACCGAATCCGCGAGCTCGGCGCCCTCCATCACCCAGCGGCCTTCGGGCAGCACCGCGAGCGCTCCCCCATACGCCGCATCGACATGCAGCCAGCAGTCGTGTGCGGAACAGACCGC
>JAYUTY010000558.1:0-2714 GCA_043754875.1 Gemmatimonadota bacterium | reverse complement strand
GAGCACCACCTCGGCCTCACCGGTCGTCGCCGGAAGTGGACCCGCGACGGCATTCTCCGCCTTGCCGAACTTCACGGTCCGTCCCTCGCCGCCGAGCGGCGCGGAGAGATAGAGCTCGCCGTTCTGCTGCTGGGTGTTGTTGAGGAAGCGCTGAAGCGCCGGGCGCCAGCTGCGCTGCCAGAGCGAATCCGTTCGCGCGACGACGCCGGCGTGCGCGCGTGATTCGCTGGTCCAGTAGTCGTGATAGAAGCGACGGCTCTCGTCATCCACCGCCTCGGCGAACAGCCGGAGCCACTCGCGATCCGGCGCGGTCTGGTACACGCTCGCGAGGATGGCGAGGTACTGGCGCGTCGTCGGATCGTTCGTCGCGTTCGCGTTGCCGCCGGCGCGGATGAAGATGTCGATCGCCTGCCGCATCTGATCCCACGACGCGAAATACAGCGGGAGGAACTGGCCACTCGTGGCGATCGTCGGGTTGACGTCGAGCCGCGCGAGGAGCCGGCCGCGATTCGTGTCGAGCAGCGAGGTGACGCCGCGCTGCCGTCGTGTCGCGTTGATGGACTCCGCGTAGCCGCGCCGGAAGTACGGCACGAGCGTGGTGTCGCGCGTGAGCAGGGCGTAGGAGTGCAGCCACAGGTCCACGTGCTCGCGCGTGCGGAGGGGCCAGGTCGTCGAGACGAGAGGAGTCGGAGCAGCGGGCGGAGCGTTGCTCCCCGTGGTGGGGTTGGGACCCGGCAGCGGCGTCGGCGCGGAACCGCCGGCGCAGGCCATCGAGAGCGCGAGCGTCGGCGCGCACAGCCATGCAACGACGCGGTTTCGCGGCAGAATGGTCGAGAGAATCATGGATGGGCGAGCGAGGAGAGTGGTGCCGGCTTCAGAGTCCCGCTGTGGATCTCCCGCAGGTGACACAGAACTTCCATCCGCGCTCCAGCTCGCTGCCGCATGCCGGACAGTGCACGATGGTCAGATCCTGACCACAGTGCGGACAGAAGCTGAGCGCTCGCCCCACGGGAAGTTCGCCCTTGCAGAAGGGGCAGCTCTCTTCGCCCGGTGTCACTGTGATCGGGCGCGTCGGGCGGCGACCTGGTGTCTCACTCGTTCCCGATGACTGGTGGCCGGCTGACTGGGCGCCGATGATCTCCGTTCGTGCGTTCTGCTCGTGCATGCCCGGTGCGGGGCGAGGCGAGGGCGCTGGGGCTGCGGCGGGTTCCGGCATGCGCGCGGCTTGTGGAGTCTGCATGGATGGAGCGGATGGAGCGGATGGAGCGGATGGCGCCGGCGGCGTGGCGGGCGCAGCGGGCGCCGACGGCGGCGTCGGCGCAGGTGCGCGCATCGGCGCCGGCACCATATCGGAATCAGCCGGCGTCGAGCGCACACTCGACTGCGCCCCCGACGGACGTCCCTCCTGCTCGAGCTGCCGGAGCGGCTCGGGGGCGAGCGCGATCCGCGCAGCCGCGAAGTCGCGGATGACGAGGGGATTCGGGTTCGGCGACGCGAGCTCCGCCGAGAGCGTCTCGCGCATCCGGTCGTCGATCAGGAGATAGTTGCGGGCGCCCGAGAGCAGCGAGAGCAGCGTGCTCTCGTAGTCCTGATTGGTCTCCAGCCCCAGCTCCCGCCGGTGCAGCCGGTACGGGAGAATGTTCTGGTACAGCTCCGCGACGGGGAACGGCTGCGTCAGCAGCTGAGGAAAGTTGGCGCGAATGGTTCGCACGAGGTGGCGATACATCCGTTCGACATCATCCATCGCGGTGGGGGCTGTCATGGTGGCGATACCGTGGATGGTGGTAGTTGGCGTGCGGGGACGAATGGTCGCTGTAGCGGGAATGGTGCCGGATCCACCGTAACGCGCCGCTTTGCGCGCTGCGCGGCGAGCCAGCTGTCGAACTCGCTCGTGCGCGCACCCTCGGACATCGTCTGCTCCCTGGCCGCCGACACAGCCAGATCGTTGGCGTACTCGTTCTGCGGGTGGCCGGCATGTCCCTTGACCCACTGCCATTGCACGCGATGCGCCGCGGCGACCGTGACGAGCTCCTGCCAGAGCGCGAGATTCTCGATCGCGCCTCCTGTTCGACGCCATCCCTTCCGCGCCCAGCCATGCACCCACTCGGTCATCCCCTTGACCAGGTACTGCGAGTCGCTCGTGAACAGCACGCGAAAATGGCCGCCGCGGCGCCCGATGATCCGGAGCGCCTCGATCGCGCTGCGCAACGCCATTCGGTTGTTCGTCGTGGATGGCTCGGAGATCCAGTAGTCCCACCGGGTGAGCCGCTCGGTGGCCGCGTTCCAGTGCTCGATCACTCCCGCCGCGCCGCCTGGATTGTCCCCTTCGCGACCGTTGCCCAGGCACGACTCGTCGGCGTAGATCGCCACCAGGGGCAATTCTGGCAGCTCGCCGGACTGCTCTCCCTCGTCACCCACCCCGCTCACCCGACGACCTCGATCCCCTCGAGCTCGTCGATGTACAGCACCAGCTTGTCACCCGTCGTCGGATGGTGCGCCTCGAGCGCCTCGCGCCCACCGGTCACGCGCAGGCGGTCCACGATGATCATGAACTCCGTGCCCCTTCTGTAGACGGAGAGCCGCCGGCGATCGGCGATCGCGCGCTCGAGGGCGTCGTACTGGGCTGCGTTCAGTTGCGTGACCTTGCGGGGAGTAGACATCGGCACGGAAAGCGATGGAGACGGCACGGCGAGTGGCGCCGTCGTGTCGGCAGC
>JAYUTY010000557.1:0-2717 GCA_043754875.1 Gemmatimonadota bacterium | reverse complement strand
CGACCTCAACCGCCCGAACCATGTCCGAACGCGCTCGCTCGATCTGGGAAACGACCACTGACGTTCCGACGCGCCACGCGCTCACCGAAGATCTCGTGACCGACGTCTGCGTCATCGGCGCCGGCATCGCGGGGCTCAGCGTCGCCTACACGCTGGTGCAGGCGGGCAAGCGTGTGGTCGTGCTCGATCTCGCGCAGGTCGGCAGCGGCCAGTCGGGGCGCACGACGGCGCACCTCTCCAACGCGCTCGACGATCGCTACTTCACGCTGGAGAAGGCCCGCGGGATCGACGCCTCGCGCGTCGCCGCGGAGAGCCACAGCGCGGCGATCGACCGGATCGAGGAGATCGTCACCACCGAGGGAATCGAATGCGACTTCGCGCGCCTCGACGGTTACCTCTCCCTCGGCGGCAACGACAGCGTGCAGCTGCTGAACGACGAGCTCGAGGCGGCGCACAGGGCCGGCCTCACGGGTGTCGAGCTCGTGCAGGATTCTGGTGGCCTCCCGACCGGTCCGGCGCTGCGCTTCCCGCGACAGGGCCGTTTCCACATTCTCGAGTATCTCGCCGGCCTCGCCGACGCGATCGAGCGGAAGGGCGGGCAGATCTTCGGCGGCACCAAGGTGGACAAGGTGGAAGGCGGCTATCCGACGATGGTGACGACGAGCGATGGAAAGACGGTCGCCGCCGACGACGTCGTCGTCTGCACCAATGGTCCGATCAGTGACATGTTCGTCACGCACCTCAAGCAGGCACCCTATCGCACCTTCGTCGTCGCGCACGAGGTGCCCGCGGGCAGCGTTCCCGACGCGCTCTACTGGGACACGCCCGATCCGTATCACTACGTGCGTCTCACCCCGCTCGACGGCGGGCGGCAGGCGCTCATCATCGGCGGCGAGGATCACAAGACGGCGCACGAGGACGATGCCGGGGATCGCTTCCAGGCACTGGAGCAGTGGGCGCGGCAGCGCTTCCCCGGGATGGGCGCGCGGCTGACGCAGTGGACCGGCCAGGTGCTGGAGACGTACGACTATCTCGCCTTCATCGGCCCCAATCCGGATGGCGCCGAGCACGTGTGGCTCGCCACGGGCGACTCGGGGATGGGGATGACCCACGGCACGATTGCGGGGATCCTGATCCCCGCGCTCATCGCGAGCGGCGAGCACCCGTGGGCGCGCCAGTACTCGCCGACGCGCGTCACGCTGCACGGCACGGAGGTGGCGGAGTGGGCGAAGGAGCAGGCCGACGTCGCGCTGCAGTATGCCGACTACGTCACGCCGGGCCAGGTGAGCGATGTCGCCGACATTCCCGCTGGCGAGGGACGCGTGATCCGGCGCGGCATGCACAAGGTCGCGGCCTACAAGGCAGACGACGGCACGGTGCACGAGCACTCGGCCGTCTGCACGCACCTCAAGTGCATCGTGGACTGGAACACGGCCGACAAGAGCTGGGACTGCCCGTGCCACGGCTCACGGTTCGACGCAATGGGGCGCGTGGTGAACGGGCCGGCGACGAAGGATCTGGAGAAGCTGTAGCTAGCGCTTCATCTCGCGACAGCTCGCATCCACCGGCGACGCCGCCCCGTACCGCGCCCGCACGACGGTCGCCGCGCCGCTCGGCGGCACGGTGACCACGTACAGGTTGTCGTACTCGGCGTCGCAGATCGCCGCGGGCTGCGCGGCGCCGAGCGCGGCGACGATTGCCGGCACGGTGTTGCTGTGGCCGACAACCAGCACCGTCTGGCCGCGGTGCTTGGCGAGCACGCTGTCGGCGACGGCGCGCGCATGCTGCGGCGCGCGCGCGTCCACTACTTCCGTCGTCAGCTTGAACTCGGCGGCGGTTGGAGCCGAGGTGAGCCGCGTGCGCTGGAACTGCGTGCTCACCACCGCGGTAATGCCGGCGTCCTTCAGCAGATCGGCAAGCGCATCCGCGCGCGACCGGCCGGCTGCCGTCAGCGCCGGATCGGCGGCCGGCTCGGCTTCCTTCTCAGCGTGCCGGACGAGGATGACCGTGGTGCTGCCCACCGGTGCCTGCGCACCAAGCGAAGAGCGCGGGGAGAGCGCGGACGAGATCAGCGCGAGCGCCAGCCAGCTGCGAACGAATCGTGTCATGCCCCATCATGGTGGCTGCGTCATGCGCGGTCAAATCGCGATGGCCATCGCGAGCGTTGCCGAGCATCGCCACGGCGACGTGCGACGGCATGTAGATCGTGTCGGTGGCGATCGTGGGTACGGTCAGGTCGATCATGAGCTGCTCCTCGTGGTGTCCATGCTGCATCTGACACCACGACGCGCTCAATAGTTTGCAGCGCGCTGGGCGCCGCTGGCTGCGCTCGCGCGCACGCGGTGCAATCCGTCGAGCGCCGCCGGGCAGAGCCGCGTACCGCGATCGCGTTCGAGAATCCCCTTCGCCTCTTCCTCGCACATCCCCTTGCGGTACGGCCGGTCCGACGTGAGCGCGTCGTAGATGTCGCACACCACGAGGATGCGGCTCGGCAGGTCGAGCGCTTCCGCCGTGAGGCCGAACGGATAGCCGCTGCCGTCGAGCTTCTCGTGGTGCAGCGACGCAGTCCAGGCAAAGCTGCCGAACGCGCGCACCCGCTCGAGGATGTCCAGTGTGAATCGCGGATGCAGCTGCATCCGCTCGCGCTCCTCGCCCGTCATCGGACCGTTCTTGTCCAGGATGGTGTTGGAGACGCCCAGCTTGCCGATGTCGTGCAG
>JAYUTY010000556.1:0-2719 GCA_043754875.1 Gemmatimonadota bacterium | reverse complement strand
AGAACGGGCAGCGCTCCGGCGGCAGCTCGCTGGGTGGTGAGCGTGCAGGCGGTTCGTCCACCGAGCGCAACGTCGAGCGTCCGTAGCGACTCGCGTTCGTAAGCAGCACGCGAGCAGCACCCGCGGCTGCATGGACTGATGGCACGTCGAAGGGCGGTGGAGCGACATGCTCCACCGCCTTTTTCGTGCGTCTGTGCGCGAGCCGTGACGAGGCTCCGGCAGTGTCGACCGCATTCCGGCCCTCGCCCGGCCGGTGGCGACCGTGCACTTTGCTCCGACACTCCGCACGCTCAACCTCGCCGCGCCTCATGCTCATCTCGCTCGTCCTGCTCGCCCAGCTCGCCCTGTCCGCGCCAGCCGACTCGGTCCTCACCGGCGCCCAACACCCAGCCTACGCGAGCGACGGCCGCCTTACAGTCGGCGTCCGCGGCGATCTCTGGCTGCGCACGGGAACGCGCTGGACGAAGCTCACCTCCGGGCCGGCCTGGGACAGCGATCCGGTGTGGACGACCGATGGCCGCGCGATCGTCTACGCAACGAACGCCACCGGACACGGCGACCTGTATCGCATCGCCATCGGAACGGACGGCTCGGCTGGCGCGGCCGAGCGACTCACGACGTCGCCGGAGCGTGACGCGGAACCGTCGGTCTCGAGTGCCGGCGCCATCGTCTTCGTGCGCGGCACGGGCAACCAGGCGCGGCTCTGGCTGCGCAGCGCGGATGGCGGCGAGAAGCGCGTCACCAAGGGCAATGACGCCGAGCGGTGGCCTGCATGGTCGCCCGATGGCACGCGCATCGCCTACAGCGCGACGCGCGAGGATCGCACGCGGCTCCGCCTGCGCTACGTCGCCGGCGATTCCGACCGCGTCGTCGTGGAGGATCGCGACGCGGAGCACGCCGCCTGGTCGCCGACCGGCGATCGCATTGCCTTCGCCACGCGAAACGGCCGCGCCGGCGTCTGGGTCACCACCCCGGACGCACGCTACGTGAACCTCGCGAGCACCCGCCGCGCCGAGCCCGCGTGGTCACCCGACGCGCGCACGCTGGCCCTCGTCGAGCTCCCGGGCGCCGACGTCGGCTACAACGGCGATCCCGATCGGGTTGGCGATCGCACCATCGGCGACCCGCTCATGACGACCGGTCGTCTCTGGATCGTGGATGCGCCCGCGCCGCTCGACGCGCGAGACGCAGCGGTCGCGCTCGCGGTCGGTGACCGGCGCCGTCAGAACGGCGACGCGTTCGCCTCAGTCTGGGCGCGCATGGATTCGCTCTACTTCCGTCGCAGTGCGGAGAAGCATCGCGAATGGCTCGCGCTCCGCACGCGGTTCGAGTCGCGCGCCCTCGCAGCCGCGAGCGATAGTGCGCTCGACGTCGTGCTCCAGGAGCTGCTCCACGCACGTCCCACGCTGCGCGATGCCGCGACGGGCCGAGCCGCCGTGTCGAGCGCGCACCCGGTCGCCACGGCAGCTGGCGTCGAGATGCTTCGCCGCGGTGGCAACGTCGTCGACGCCGCCGTGGCTGTCTCATTCGCGCTCGGCGTCGTCGAGCCGGATGCGAGCGGGCTCGGTGGCTATGGGCAGATGCTCGTGAGTCTGCGGAGCATGGCGCGCCCGGCGCTGATCGAGTTCATGACGCGCGCGCCTGAAGAGGCGTCGCTTGCCAATGGGGCGCTCCTTCGCCGCGGCACG
The DNA here is from genome assembly GCA_043754875.1 of Gemmatimonadota bacterium. Classification (GTDB taxonomy): domain Bacteria; phylum Gemmatimonadota; class Gemmatimonadetes; order Gemmatimonadales; family Gemmatimonadaceae; genus AG11. Next base: position 1,031 of record JAYUTY010000556.1, on the reverse strand, counting down.
TTGCCCAACGACGGCCCCGTGCTCGTCAACGTGCCCGGCACCCTCGCCGGGATGGAGCTCGCGTGGAAGAAGTACGGCAGCGGCAAGCTCCAATGGGCCGACGTCATCGCGCCGGCGATCCGCGCAGCCGACAGTGGCTACGTCGTCAGCGAAGGGCTGGCGACGACGCTGGCCACCGAGCGCGCGCACTTTCTCCTCTATCCGGGCAGCCGCGCGCTCTTCTTCCGCGATGGCCAGCCGCTCCACGCGGGCGACTCGCTCAGGAACCCCGACCTCGCGCGCACGCTGCGTCTCATCGCCGACAGCGGCGCGGCCGCATTCTATCGCGGCGACATCGCTCAACGACTGGTGGCCGATCTCCGCGGGCGCGGCAACGCGATGCGGCTCACCGACCTCGCGCGCTACTACGCGGCCGAGCGCGAGCCGGTGCAGGGGAGCTATCGCGGCTACACGCTCTTCTCGAGCGCACCGCCCGCGTCGGGCGGCCCGACGCTCGTTTCGCAGCTCAACATGCTCGAGCAGCGCGCGCCACTGCGCGATCCCGCGTCCGACGCGACGAGCCTGCACGCGATGATCGAGGCGTGGAAGCTGGTGCCCGCCTCGCGCGGACGCATCGCCGATCCGGGGCTCTGGCCAGTGCAGATCGACGCGTTCGTGAACAAGGACTCCTCGCACGCCCGGTGGAGCTGCTTCAGCGCCGCACGCGCACTCACGCCGGATGACATTCGCAACGATTCCCTGCCGTGCGCGAAGGGCGCCGCCGGAGCGAAGGACGCGAAACGCGTCTCGTTGCTCGATACGCCGTCAGAGGCGGGCGGTGACGACGTCGAGTCGGTCTGCTCCGATCACGATGCCTTCGCGAGCGAGCGCTTCTGCCACCGCACCGGCACCACAGCCTTCGCGGTCGGAGACGCCGACGGCAATGCGGTCGCGGTGACGCAGACACTCGGCACGTGGGGTGGCAACTTCTACGTGACACCGGGGCTCGGCTTCCTCTACAACGACAAGCTCGGCTCCTACGGCAACGATCC
>JAYUTY010000555.1:0-8031 GCA_043754875.1 Gemmatimonadota bacterium | reverse complement strand
AGCAGCCCCACCAGCCGCGTCACGGAGTCCGGGGCGATTCCGATGGACTGGAGCGCGAGCGGGCTGAGAGTGAACAGGCTGTTGATGTCGTTGCTGCGCTGGCCGAGCTGGTACGAGACGTTGTAGTACGCCTTGTCGAACTGGATGGGCCCCGACATCGCGCCACCGAGCGAGACGTTCGTGTAGCGCTGGCCAAGAGCGCGCGCCGACGCGTCGGTCCACTGGAGCGGCGGCGCGTCGAAGTTGAGCGAGTTCGTGCGCCGGATGAAGTTGCTCCCGCGCCCGCTGTTGATGTTGAACTGCGCTCCGCTGAAGCCGCCGCGACTCACGTCGTACGGTGTCGTGATCACCGAGCTGGTGACGTTGGCGTCGCGCGGAATGTTCGAGCCGTTGAACGGCGAGCCATTGAGCGTCGTGCTGTTCTGGTCGGAGCTCAAGCCGAGCACGCTGAAGCCGGACGGGTCGCCGTCGGCGCCCGCGACGGGCGTGACGCCCGGGATCGTGCCTGCCATGGCATTCAGGTCGCCGGCCTGGCTCGCCGCCACGGCGGCGCTGCTCGCGCTCTGCTCGTTCCCGCCGATGTCCGCTGCCTTGGCGTCGCGGTCCGCGCGGTTCCGCACCGAGGCAGTCACCTTGATGGTGTCGAGCATCGCGGCGGCCCGCGTCAACCGGGCGTCGGCGACGAGGATCTCCTCGTCCGCGGTGCGCTTGATCTCGAACCGCTTGGGCACGAAGCCGATCGAGGTGAACGACATGAAGTAGTCACCCTCGCCGCCGGGAAAGGTGATCGTGAAGCGGCCAGCGCGGTCGGTGCGCGCGGTGCGGTTCACGCCGCCGGAGACTGAGGTCGCCGTGACGTTGGCACTCTCGTTGGGAGCATTGTCCGGACCGGTCACCTGGCCCCGGATGACGTCCACCCCCTGCGCGGCGGCAGCGCGCGCGGCAGCGAGGAGGAACATGACGAGCGCCGCGAAGCGCACGGACGAGTGGGGTAGACGCACAGGGTCGTGGCGCGCAGGGAAAGACGGCGCCAGCGGGTTCGCTGGTTTGACACCGCGATCGGCGCAAAGGATTCTCCGAAGGTATTGGCTCTGGCTCCTTTAGGATGGCCGAAGCTTAGAACCTTCTCAGCAAACCGGGTCGCGGCCTCGCCGTGCCGGTCTGCGCCGCATCCATCATCCCGGTCCGTACACCTGCCACCCGGTACGGGCGATCCGCACGCCCGCTCGACTCAGCTCAGTGCGCGTCCGCCGGCATCTCCACCCCGGGCTTCGGCTTCTTCAACAGCAGGATCGCCGGCGAGACGGCCACGAAGAACACCAGGATGTACAGCCATGCGTCGTTGAAGCTGAGCACCGCCGCCTGCTGCATCACCTGCCCGTTGAGCGCCATCAGCGCCGCACGCTTCGCGTCGACCATCGCGAAGCCGCGCGCGATGAAGCCGCTCGTCAGCTGCTGCAGGCGCTGATCGGTCAACGGGTTGCCTGCGACCAGGTTGCTCACCAGATCGGCCCGATGATACTGCGTGTGCTTGTTCACGTAGTTGGCGAGCACCGCGATGCCGAACGATCCGCCGAGCTGGCGTGAGAGGTTGATCAGCCCCGCCGCCTGCTGTGCCTCGTGCGGCTCGAGGCTCGCGTACGCCGCGTTGTTGATCGGCACGAAGAGCAGCCCCAGCCCGAAGCCGCGCACGATCAGGGCGGCCCGCACGTCGCTCTCGCCCGCTGCGGTCGTCAGGTGCCCCATCTTCCACATGGAGAGGGCGAACAGCGCGACGCCGAGCGCGATCAGGATGCGCACGTCCACCAGCGGCTCCTTGCCGTTGAGCAACCGGCCGCAGATCATCGCACTGACCGCCGTCGCGAGTCCGCCCGGCAGCATCGCGAGCCCGGTCTCCGTCGGGGTGAAGTGCAGGATTCCCTGCGCGAACATCGGGAAGAGGAAGACGCCGCCGTAGAGCCCGAAGCCCAGCGCCACGAACAGGAAGATCGATGCGGCGAGCGTGCGGTTGTGCAGCACGCGGAAGTCGACGACCGGATGCTTGTTGCGCGACGACAGCTCCCACCAGAGCATCGTCCCGATGCAGGCGACCGAGAGGATCGCCAGACGCAGGATCCACGCGTCGGCGAACCAGTCCTTGGAGTTGCCCTCCTCGAGCACGTACTGGAGCGAGCCGACGCCGGCGGTCAGCAGCCCGATCCCCAGCCAGTCCACGGATCCCTTGTTGCGCGCGGCGTCGGGCGAGTCCTGGAGAAACGTGCTCACGAGGAAGATGGACAGCATCCCGATCGGCACGTTGATGAAGAAGCACCAGCCCCACGTGTAGTTGTCGGTGATCCATCCACCGAGCGTGGGGCCGAGCGTCGGCGCGACGATGATGCCGAGGAGGAAGACGGCCTGGACGAGCCCCTGCTCCTCACGCGGAAAGATCTGCCGGAGCGTGGCCTGCGCGGTGGACAGCAGCGCCGCGCCACCCGCGCCCTGCACGATGCGCCAGAAGACGAGCGCCGACAGTGAACCAGACGTGCCGCAGAAGAACGATGCGACGATGAACAGGACGATGGAGAAGGTCAGGTAGTTCTTGCGTCCGAACCGCGCCGCGAAGAACGCGGTCATCGGCAGGAAGATCACGTTCGAGAGGATGTAGCCGGTGGCGACCCAGCCGATCTCCTCCTGCGTCGCCCCCAGGTTGCCGGCCATCTGTGGCAGCGCGACGTTGACGATGGTGGTGTCGAGCACCTCCATGATCGCGGCCGTGATCAGTCCGAACAGGATCAGCCAACGGTACTTCCGGACGAACAGCGCGGCGGCTTCACTCCGCTCCGCAAGCGTGGACGTGGCGGCGGCTGCAGCAGCGGTACCTGATGGAGTCATGAATCCGTGGTGCGAAACGGCGAGCAGTCCCAGCGCGGGGCACCATCGTCGGTCGCCGCGCAGAAGTGACTGACAAGTTAGTGACCGGCAAGTTAGTTACTGTCGGTTTTCACTGAACCCCCCGCACGCACGGAGAGTTCACGCCTCGAGTTCACACCTCGGCTCGCGAACGGTCACGGTCGGTATGGATGGGGCCCGTCCCGTCGCGGAGCATTCCGCCGGCGCGGCCTGCCGCCACCGCCGCGACCTCCGCAACGATGGCGAGCGCGATCTCGTCGGGTGTCTCCGCGCCCAGGTCCAGCCCGACCGGCGAGTACACGTTGGGCGGCAGCTCGCGAGCAGGGGTGACACCATCTCCCAGCAGCTCGAGCGTCCTCCGGCGTGGCCCCAGCACCCCGATGTACCGGACCTTGGCGCGCAACAGCGCGTGCAGGTACGCGCGATCATGCGCGGCGGAATGCGCCATCACGACTGCCATGGTCCGGTGATCCAGGGGTACGTCCTCACCGAACAGCGCTTCTCGCTCAATGGCCATATCCACACGATGCAGCGAAGTGGCTCCGTAAAAGCGCTGTGCTGTAACGAAACTGGCGCGATGATCCACCACCGAAACATGGAGACCGATCAGGCTGGCCAGTCGAGCGAGCGGGAGAGCATCGTTACCAGCGCCACAGACGAGGAGGGACACGCCTGGCTCGACGAGCTCCTCGACCGCCTCGGGATCGTCTCTGACTGCCGTCGACCCTTCCAGCAGTTGCCCATCCAGGGTGATGACCACGCGCTCGCCGATCCGCCCGTCCCCCGTACCGGGCCCGGCGCGAGCGCGCACCCGGGTCAGCAGGCGGACCGGCTCGCGGTGGCGTGCGAGCCTGCCATGGAACGCGGCCGCGTCATCGAGTGCGGAGCCGGCGAGCGGCTCGAGGAGCAGCTCGATGATTCCCTGGCAGCCGAGTCCGAGTCCGAGCACTGCGTCATCGGAAATGCGCGTGTCGTAGCGGACGAGCTCTGCCCGACCCGAGGCGAGCAGCTCGGGGGCACGGGCGATGACGTCGGCCTCCAGGCAGCCGCCGCTGACCGCGCCCACCGACTCACCGCTGGCCAGCACCAGCATCCGTGCCCCGGCGCCGCGGTAGACGGAGCCCGCGACGCTCATCACCGTGGCGAGCATCACCGCCTCCCCGCGCTCCGTTGCGGCAGCCAGCTGCTGATGGATCAGGTCCAGCTCACGCATGGCGCGCTATCCGCTCGACGGGCGTTTCAGCGTTCGGGATGGGCTCACGCCCGCGTCGTGCCGAGCACCTTGTCGAGCGTGATCGGGAGCTCGCGGATGCGGACGCCGGTCGCGTTGTAGACCGCGTTCGCGACCGCGGCCGCGACCCCGGTGATTCCGATTTCGCCGATGCCCTTGACCCCGATCGGGTTGACGTGCGGGTCGTCCTCATCCACGAAAGATACGTCGAGCGAGCCGATGTCGGCATTCACCGGCACGTGGTATTCAGCGAGGTCCGCATTCATGTATCTGCCCGTGCGCTGATCCACGAGTGTCTCTTCCTCGAGTGCCATCCCGATCCCCCAAACCACGCCGCCCACCAGCTGGCTGTGCGCCGTCTTGGCGTTCAGGATCCGCCCCGCGCCGTAGGACGCCACCACGCGGGGGATCCGGATCTCGCCCAGTTCGCGGTCCACGCGCGCCTCCACGAACACCGCCCCGAACGAGTGCATGGAGTACGACTTCCGCTCGTCGCCCGGCGCAGAGTCCATCGTCGCGCTCAGGGAGCGATCGGGCTGGCGGCGCAGCACCTCGGCGTAGCTCTCGCCGCGCGAAGCGTCGCCGGCGAGGGCCACCCGTCCACTGGTGGCCACCACATCGGCGGCCGTCGCGCCGAAGAGTGGAGACGCGCGATCCGCCACCGCGCGCGTGATCAGCAGCCGTCGCGCCTCGTTGCACACCGCGAACACTGCGGACCCGGTGGACGCGGCGGTCATCGAGCCGCCGGACACGGGGCTCGGCGGCATGCGCGAATCGCCCAGCTCGAACCGCACCTGCTCGGTCGGGAGGCCGAGTGCGTCGGCGGCGATCTGCGTCATCACGGTGTAGGTGCCCGTGCCGATGTCCTGCGACGCCGTCTGCACGAGCGCCCGCACCGTGCCTGCCCCATCCAGGGCGAGTCGCGCGAGCGCGCTCGCCTTGCTGCGGTTCGTCGGGTAGGTCGCCGTCGCCATCCCGTAGCCGATCAGCACGTCGCCGTCGCGCATCTGGCCTGGCGTCGCGCTGCGCTTGCTCCACCCGAACCGCTCGCTCGCGCTGCGGTAGCACTCGCGGAGCGACTTGCTGCTCCATGGGTGCCCAGACTCGGGATCGGTCTCCGCGTAGTTCTTGAGCCTGAGCGCGAGTGGATCCATGCGGAGGGCGACGGCCAGCTCGTCCATCGCGCTCTCGAGGGCGAAGGTGCCCGTCGCCTCGCCGGGCGCCCGCTGGTACGTGGGCGTGCCGACGTCGAGCTTCACCAGCCGATGCCGCGTCTCGATGTTCGGAGACGCGTAGAGCATGCGCGTCTGCATTGCCGCCGGCTCGAGGAAATCCTCGAAGCGCGAGGTGTGCGACGTGCTCTCGTGGCGGATGGCCGTGAGCGTGCCGTCGGACTTCGCGCCGAGTGCGATCTTCTGCTCCGTCTGCGGCCGCGCACCCACGGGCCCGTACATCTGACGGCGCGTGAGGACGAGCTTCACGGGGCGCTTCACCTCGCGGGCTGCCATGGCGGCGAGCGGCACGTGCGACCACATCGAGCCCTTGCAGCCGAAGCCGCCACCGATGAAGTGGCTCACGAGCCGCACACGCTCTGGCGGCACGCCGATCGTCCTGGCCAGCGCGTCGCGGTCGCCGATCACGTATTGAGTGGCGTCGTAGACAGTGAGCTGGTCGCCTTCCCAGACCGCGAGCGTGCTGTGCGGCTCCATCGGGTTGTGATTCTCGATCGGCGTGGTGTAGCGCCGCTCGATCTTCACGTCGGCCGCGGCGAGTCCAGCGGCCACGTCGCCCGTGGACGAATCCGGTTTGCGCCCGCCGCTCGACGGCGGGTAGCCGTCTGTCGCCTGCATGCGCGTCGTCGGCGTACGGATGGCACCGTACGTCGCGCGCACGCGGTGCGCGGCATCGGTCGCATGCTCGAGCGTGTCGGCGACGACGAGTGCGATCGGCTGCCCGTTGTAGCGCACCTGGTCGTCCTGAAGCAGCGTCAGCACTCGGCCACCCTGCGGCTTCTCGGCCGGCAGCCGCGGTGCGTTCTCGTGAGTGAGGACGGCGATCACACCAGGTAGCGCGCGCGCGGTGGCTGTGTCGAGCCGCGCGATGCGACCCGACGCCACGGTGCTCTGAACGATCACCGCGTACGACACATTGGCTACCGGCATCTCGGCCGAATACTTCGCCGCCCCGGTCACCTTGAGGCGTCCGTCCACGCGATCCATCGGCTGGCCCACTGATGGCGCAGCGGCGCGGCCCGTGACGACGTCGCGCGCACGGGACGCCGCCTCGCCCAGCTTTGTGGTGTCTGTGATGTTCGTCATCGGTCAGGCCATAGCGGAGACGGTGGACAGCGCGCGCACGAGCGTGCGCTTCGCGAGCTCGATCTTGAACGCGTTCTCGGTGTGTGGCACCGCGCCGTGCAGCGCGGCCTCGGCCGCGGCGCGGAAGAGCGGCGTGCTGACTGCCTTGCCGATCAGCGCACGCTCCGCGTCGCGCGAGCGCCAGGGTTTGGTACCGATGCCGCCCAGTGCAACGCGCGCGTCGCGGATCGTGCCGCCGTTCACGTCGAGCGCGACAGCCGCGGAAGCGAGCGCGAAGGCGTACGAGGCGCGGTCGCGCACCTTGCGATAGTGGGAGCGTGCACCGAAAGCGAGTGGCGGCAGGTCGACGGCGGTGATCAGCTCACCGTGCTGGAGCACCGTCTCGCGCTCCGGATGCGCACCCGGCGTGACATGGAAGTCCACGAGCGGAATCGTGCGCTCGCCGCGCGGGCCCTGTACGCGCACCACTGCATCGAGCGCCACCATCGCGACGGGCATGTCGCCCGGGCTCGTCGCGATGCAGTGCGCGCTCGTGCCGAGCACGGCGTGAATGCGATTGTGGCCGGTGATCGCCGAGCAGCCGGAGCCCGGCTCGCGCTTGTTGCAGGGCATCGCCGTGTCACGGAAGTAGTAGCAGCGCGTGCGTTGGAGCAGGTTGCCGCCGGTGGTGGCCATGTTGCGAAGCTGTCCGGACGCGCCAGCGAGCAACGCTTCCGAGAGCACCGGATACTTCGCCTTGATCGTGGGATGCCACGCGAGGTCGCTGTTGCGTACGAGGGCACCGATGCGCACGCCGCCACCGGGCAGATCGGCCACCTGCATGAGTGACGGATCGCGCGCTGCGAACGCGTTGAGGTCGACGAGGCGATGTGGCTGCTCCACCTCGAGCTTCATGAGGTCGATGAGCGTCGTGCCGCCGGCGATGAAGCGTGCGCCCGGATCGGCAGCGACGGCGCGCGACGCGTCGGCCAGGGTGGACGCAGGCGAGAACTCGAAGGGACGCATCGCTCAGCTCCTCGCGCCGGCACTGCGGCGCACGTCCTGGATGGCGGCGACGATACCCGGGTACGCGCCACAGCGGCACAGGTTGCCACTCATGCACTCCTTCACGTCGGCGTCGGTCGGGCCGCACGGCTCCTTGAGCAGCGCGGTGGCGGACATGATCTGCCCGGGGGTGCAGTAGCCGCACTGGAAGCCGTCGTGCTCGATGAACGCTGCCTGCATCGGGTGCAGCGTGTTCCCCTGCGCAAGCCCTTCGAGCGTCGTGATCTCATCGTTCTGGTGCATCATCGCGAAGCTGAGGCACGAGAGCTGGCGTCGGCCATTGACGTGCACTGTGCACGCGCCGCACTGCCCGTGGTCGCACCCCTTCTTGGTGCCGGTGAGGCCAGCGTACTCGCGGAGCGCGTCAAGCAGGGTCACGCGCGGCTCGATCACCAGTGGCACCGGCCGCCCGTTGACACGCAGCGTGACCGCTGTTGCGATCGCATCGGTCGCCGGTGGCGCCAACATGTTGGCGAGCTGCGTGGTCACCGGTTCGGCGCGTGCCATGAGCGGCGCGGCAGCGAGGGCAAACGCAGCGCCAAGGGC
>JAYUTY010000554.1:0-8032 GCA_043754875.1 Gemmatimonadota bacterium | reverse complement strand
GCAGTGCTCGCGCAGGCGCGCGGCGCACGCCGTCCCGCAGTGCAGAGGGCGCACCAGCGCTGGCGCCGCTCACTCGAAGACGACATCTTGCGCACGATGACTGAGATCCCAGGCGCCGCCGTGCTGGTCGTGTTCGTGACCGGACTTCTCGCTGGCGCAGCGCTCGTGCTCGCCGCCGTGCTCGTCACGCGCCGGACCCAGCGCGTGGACGCCGACAACACAGGGACCCGGATGGCCGAGCTGCTCGATCCGCTGCGCGGCGAGCTCGAGCGCTACGATCAGCGGCTCACGAGCTTCGACCGCGAGCGGGCAATGCAGTTCGGTGCGTTGTCGGAGCAGCTCCACCTCGTGGCCGCGGCGAGCGAAGGGCTACGCGACCAGACGCAGCAGCTCGCGAGCGCCCTCCGCACGCCAAACGTGCGCGGCCGCTGGGGAGAGATCCAGCTCCGGCGTGTCGTCGAGCTCGGCGGAATGACGGAGCACTGCGACTTCGAGACACAGGTGACGATCGCTGCCGAGGATGACGACGGCGCTGCGCGGCGGCTCAGGCCGGACATGGTGGTGCGCCTGCCCGGCGGTCGCGCCGTGATCGTCGACGCCAAGGCACCGCTGCTCGCGTTCCTCGACGCCAGCGCCGCCACGGACGATCGCGAGCGCGCGCGTCTGATGCGCTCACACGCCACGCAGCTTCGCGCGCACGTGGACGCGCTGTCGCGGAAAGGCTACTGGGAGCAGCTCGGACCGGGCACGACGCCCGAGTTCGTCGTTCTCTTCCTGCCCGGTGAGGCGTTCTTCTCGGCCGCGCTCGAGCACGACGCCGCACTGCTGGACGACAGCGCAGCCCGCGGCGTCGTGCTCGCCACGCCGACGACGCTGATCGCACTGCTGCGCGCCGTCTCCTATGGATGGCGCGAGGCTCGGATGGCCGATAACGCGCGCGAGATCAGTACGCTCGGCGCGGCGCTCTACGAACGGCTCGCGACGCTGGGCGGCCACGTGGGCGAAGTCGGCCAGGCGCTCGACCGCGCGGTGTCGAGCTACAACCGCGCGGTCGGCTCGCTCGAGTCGCGTGTCCTCGTCTCGGCGCGGCGCTTTCGCGACCTCGGCGCTGCGCCCGAGCGCGGCGAGATCGCGTCCCTGGAGCCGGTCGGCGCCCGGGCGCGCGCCGTGCAGGCGCCCGAGTTGGCCGGTGCGCCGCTCGTCCCGATGACCTCGCTCGAACCCTTCGAACCGATTGATCACGGAGTGCACTGATGGCGAAGGCGCCGAAGGGACCGCAGGCCGCGAAGGAAACGAAAGTCGCAATGGACGCGACGGACGAGCGGCCGGGGGTGCATCGCTGGGCGATCGACGGGATCGAGGAGGAGATGGTGCGCATTGAGGAGGACGGCGAGCGGATGCTCACGGTGCCGCGCCATCTACTGCCGAGTGACGTGCGGGAGGGACAGCTGCTGACCGTCACGCGCACAGCCGCGGCGGGCGGGACGGTGACGCTGGTCATCGCGGTCGATGAGGTCGCGAGGGCTGCAGCCGTCGCCGACTCCGAGAAGACGGTGGCGCGCGCCGTCGCGGCATCGAAGCCACGCGACCCGGGCGGCAACGTCGCGCTTTAGTGGCGTACAGCGTTCACGCTCGGCCGTGCGTCTCTTCAGTAGCAGTAGCTGCTCGTCGTCAGCTCGTCAGCACCCCTCTCCGCTCCGTCTGTGCCGTTCCTGAACGACTGCCCGGCTGTCCGGGCGCCCACCCATAGCATCGCACGAACACGATGAAGATCCATCACCTGGCAGTGGCGGCGGCTTTCGCCGCACTCGGCACCCTCGGTTGTGGCAAGAGCACGCCGGCGACCGCTCCTGTTCCGCAGCAGACCGCTGGCGCAGGTCGTGCCGGCGCGCAGGCGCCCACTCCAGGCGGCGCGCCAACGACCGCCGCCGACTCCGCACTTCGCGCTGCCTTCGGTGGCGCGGGCACGCCGCCGGCACCACGCCCCTACAACCGCGTGATCACGGCCGAGGCCAAGACGCGCCGCGGCATGTTCAACGCCCATCGCGTCGGCGATCGGCTGTACTTCGAGATCCCGAAGCGCGAGCTGAACAAGGACATGCTCGTCGTGGGGCGCTACACGCGCGCCGCCGCCGCCGATCCCACCCTGCCGCCGGGCCAGTTCGGCGAGTACGGCGGTGACCAGTTCGCCGAGCGCACACTGCGCTGGGAGCGCAACGGGAACCGGGTGCTGCTGCGGTCGCCGTCGTTCGCGATCACGGCGGACAGCACGCTGCCCGTCTATCGCGCCGTGCAGGCGGCGAACTATGCGCCGATCATCGCCATCCTGAGCGTCGACGCCTACGGCCCGGACAGCGCCGCCGTCGTCGACGTGACGCGGTTGTTCACCACCAGCATCCCCGAGCTCGCGGCCATCCGCGGGGCGGTGGATCCCACGCGCTCGTACGTGGAGCGCGCGCTCGCCTTCCCGGACAACGTCGAGATCGAGGCCACGCAGACCGGCACGGCGGGCGGCGGCGCTGGTGCGCTCGCCGGCATCCCCGGGCTCCCCGCCGGTCTTGGCGGCGCACCGCGACCGGCGTCGAGTGTGCTCGCGCACTGGAGCATCGTGCGCCTGCCCGAGCAGCCCATGATGCCGCGCCGCTTCGATGAGCGCGTGGGCTTCTTCACGGAGCGCAACGTGGACTTCGGCGCCGATTCGCGCGCCGCGCGTCGGCAGTACGTCACCAAGTACCGGCTCGAGTGCGCCGGCCCGGCCGACGCGAGCGGGCTGTGCACCCCCAAGAAGCCGATCGTCTACTACGTGGACCCGAACACCCCGGAGCAGTGGAAGCCCTGGGTGCGCAAGGCAATCACCGACTGGCAGCCGGCGTTCGAGGCGGCCGGCTTCCGGAACGGCATCGTCGCGATGGATGCGCCGGCGAACGATCCCGACTGGTCGCCCGAGGACATCCGCCACACGGTGATCCGCTGGCTGCCCAGCACGACGGAGAACGCCGTCGGGCCGCACGTGAGCGACCCTCGCACGGGCGAGATCCTCAACGGCTCGGCGCGCATCTTCCAGAACGTCATCAACCTCAACCGCGACTGGTACTTCACGCAGGCGTCGCAGCTCGACCCGCGCGCCCGCACCTTCCCGTTCCCCGATTCGCTGACCGGACGGCTACTCGAGTTCGTCGTCGCGCACGAGATCGGCCACACGATCGGCCTGCAGCACGACCAGATCGGCAGCTCGATGTATCCCGCCGACAGCATCCGCAGTGCGTCGTGGATTCACAAGATGGGGCATTCGCCGTCCATCATGGACTACTCGCGCTACAACTACGTCGCGCAGCCCGAGGACAAGATCGCGCTCGAGGACATCATCCCGCGCGTGGGTCCGTACGACAAGTGGGCGATCGGCTGGGGCTATCGCCCGATTCCCGGCGCGATGACGCCGGATGCCGAGCGTCCGACGCTGGAGAAGTGGGCGCGCGTGCAGGACACGATCCCGTGGTACCGCTTCTCCGCCAACAACGAGTTCGGTGGCTTCGGCACGCTGAACGAGGCGGTTGGCGACGCGGACCCGGTCAAGTCCACCGCGCTTGGCTTCAAGAACCTGCAGCGCGTGGTCGGCTACGTGAGCGGCGCCGCGACGCGGGAGGGCGAGGACAACGCGGATCTCAAGGAAGTGTACGATCGCACGGTGGGGCAGTGGGCCACCGAGGCAGGGCACGTGGCGACGATGGTCGGCGGCGGCACGGTGCAGTACAAGTCCGGGAGCCAGCCTGGCCCGGTGTACGTGGCGCTCGACAAGTCCCGTCAGCAGGGGGCGGTGCGCTTCCTGAATGACAACGTGTTCAGGACGCCCACGTGGCTGATCCGTCCGGAGATCGCGAGCCGGATCGAGGCGGGCGGGATGATCACGCGCATCAACGCCGCGCAGTCGCGCGTCGTCACCTCGCTGCTGGACGATGGGCGCCTCAACCGCCTGCTCGAGGGCGAGGCGCTGGCCAAGAACAAGGCGAGGGCGTACACGCTGGCCAACATGCTCGACGACATGCGCCGCGGGATGTTCTCCGAAGTGTACGCGGGCGGGTCGATCGACGCCTATCGCCGAGAGCTGCAGATGGACTTCCTGACGACGATCGAGCGCAAGCTCAACCCGCCGCCGGCCAATCCCGTCCTGGAAGCCCAGCTGCGGCAGTTCGGGATCGTGCGCACGCCACTGTCGGACGATGCAAAGTCCGAGCTGCGGGGCACGCTCGTGCAGCTGCGCTCGGACATCAGGGGCGCGGCAGGCCGCTCGGGTGACCGGGCGACGCAGCTCCACCTGCAGGGCGCGGTGCGTCGGATCGACGAGATTCTGGATCCGAGAAAGTAGCGAAGCTGGACGGTCCGAGTGACATGAGGGGGCACGCCGAATCGGCGTGCCCCCTCGTGTATTGTCGCGTGCTGCTGTCCGGTTTCCGGGCATTCTCCTTATATAGGGCTGCGACCGTGAAGGCACGCCCTTTGCCCGTATCCAGAGCGACGGCAGCACCATGGGGTGCGCCATTTCACTTCCAAACACAACGCATGATGCTGCCGAGCCCGCTCACGAGCATGATCGCGGACGAGTTGGACACGTCCTATATCGTTCACAGCCACCTGCGCTGGGATTTCGTCTGGCAGCGTCCGCAACAGCTGCTCTCGCGGTTCAACGAAGAGTCGCGCGTCCTCTTCCTGGAAGAGCCGCTGTATTTCGACGATGACACGGCGGCGCGTCTGGATCTGTCGAGACCGATGTCGCGTGTCATTCGCGCCATCCCGATGCTCCCGGCTTCGCTGCGCGGTCGCTACGATGAATCGCTGCTCGTCACGCGCGAGCTCGTGCGACGCGAGATCACGGCCGACGGTGCCATCGGAGGTTTTTCCCGCCCCATCCAGTGGTTCTACACGCCGATGCCGGCGCCCACGATGATCGGTGCGTTCGGTGATCGCGCCGTCGTCTACGACTGCATGGACGAGCTGTCCAAGTTCCGCTTCGCTCCGCCCGAGCTGATCGAGCGCGAGGCGTACCTCATGGCGCGAGCCGACGTCGTCTTCGCTGGCGGCTACCGTCTCTCGCTCTCCAAGAAGAAGCACCACGCCAACGTGCACTTCTTCGGCTGCGGCGTGGACGTGACGCACTTCGCCACGGCCCGCACCGGATCGCTCGAGGTCGCACCGGACATCGCCGGCATGAACAAGCCGGTCATCGGCTACTACGGCGTGATCGACGAGCGGATCGACTACGAGCTGATCCGTCACCTCGCCGCCGAGCTGCCGGATGCCCACTTCGTCATGGTCGGACCGGTCGTGAAGGTGGACCCGGCCGACCTGCCGCAGGCGCCCAACATCCACTGGCTCGGACAGCGGAGCTACGATCAGCTCCCGTCCTACGTCAAGGGGTTCGACGTCTGCCTCATGCCGTTCGCACTCAACGAGAGCACCGAGTACATCAACCCGACGAAGACGCTGGAGTACATGGCGGCTGGCAAGCCGATCGTCTCCACGGCCGTCTACGACGTCGTGCACAACTTCACCCCGGTCGTCGCGGTCGCGCACAACCCGGAGGAGTTCGCCGCCGCGGTGCGCTCGGCGATGGAATCACCGAGCAACTCGTTGATCTCGCGTGGGCTGGACCAGGCGCGCGCCAACTCGTGGGAGAGCATCGTGACGCGCATGGAGCGCATCCTCGAGACCGCGGTCGAGGCACGTGCGCAGCGCGAGACGCGCAAGGAGCACGTCGAGCACCTGCACGAGCACAAGCACGTGGAACGCGCTCCGCTGCACGCCCGCAGCCGATCGACGGCGCGCGAGAGCGCCACCGGCTGACGGCGCATCAGCCTCCGCCCGTGATCATCTCGCCACACGACGCTTCACCCCCGACCCCGCTCGCTCTCTGGGCGGGGTTCGAGTGTACGCTCAATCGAGTTCGCGATCGGCAGCACGATCAGCTCGCATTTGCCGGCCACTACGGCCGGTTGGAGGACATCGATCGCCTCGCCGCACTCGGCATTCGCACGCTGCGCTACCCGGTCCTCTGGGAACGGCTCGACGGCGCGGCACCGGATGACGCGCGCTGGGCGTGGAGCGACGCGGTGCTCCAGCGCATGCGCGACGTGGGGATCGACCCGATCATCGGGCTGATCCATCATGGCAGCGGGCCGAAGCAGACCAACCTGCTCGACAAGCAGTTCGCCGACGGGCTGGCGCCGTTCGCGGCCGCCGTGGCTGCGCGCTATCCGTGGGTGACGCGCTTCACCCCCGTGAACGAGCCGCTCACGACGGCGCGGTTCAGCGCCCTCTACGGAGTGTGGTACCCGCACCGGCGCAGCGCCGACGCCTTCTTCCGGGCGACGCTCAACCAGATTCGCGCGATCCGCCTGGCGATGGCCGCGATCCGCACCGTCACGCCGGGCGCGATGCTCGTCCAGACGGAGGACCTCGGCCAGACGCATGCCACCCCGAAGCTGCAGTACCAGGCCGACTTCGAGAACGCACGCCGCTGGCTCACGCTCGATCTGCTCACGCTGCGCTTCGGGCGCGGGCACGCGCTGTACGACTTCGCGCGCGACGTCGGCGTGACGCGCCGCGAGATCGACGACGCAGTCGGCGACGGCTGTGTCCCCGACATCATCGGGATCAACCACTACGCCACCAGCGAGCGGTGGCTGGACGAACGCCTCGAGCGCTACCCGGCGCACACGCACGGTCGCAACAGCCGGCACCGCTATGCCGACGTGGAGGCGGTGCGCGCTCTGGCGCACGGCGGCGTCGGGCCGGCATCGCTCCTCATGCAGACGTGGCATCGGTACGGGCTGCCGATGGCCGTCACCGAAGCGCACCTCGGCTGCACGCGCGAGCAGCAGCTGCGCTGGCTGCACGAGATCTGGCACGCTGCCCGTCACGTGCGCCAGGCTGGCGCCGACCTGCGCGCCGTGACCGTCTGGGCCGCGCTCGGCACCTTCGACTGGTCGTCGCTCGTCACGCGCCTCGACGGCGACTACGAGCCAGGCCTGTTCGACGTGCGTGCTTCCTCGCCACGGCCCACGGCACTCGCCACGATGGCGCATGCGCTCGCGACGCGAGGCGAGTACGACCACCCGGTGCTCGCTGCGCCCGGCTGGTGGCATTCTCCACAGCGCCTCACGTACGACGTGGACGATCAGGTGGTCGGCACGCCGCGGCGTCGAACGCAGCCAGTGCACCGCATCGCCGAGGCCCGCGCGCCGCGCGATCGCCCGATCCTGATCACGGGCGCCAGCGGCACACTCGGCCGCGCCCTTGTCCGGTTGTGCGCCGAGCGCGGCCTGCGGACGCTGGCGGTCACGCGGCGCGATCTGGACATCACCGACCAGCGCGCCGCCTCGGCACTCCTGCGCGACAGCGGCGCGTGGGCCGTCGTGAACGCCGCCGGCTACGTGCGCGTCGACGACGCCGAGCATGACGCGGCGCGCTGCCACGAGGGCAACGTCGTCGGGGCGCTTGCCCTCGCGTGTGCCAGCGCCGAGCGTGGGATCGCCTACGCGACCTTCTCGTCCGATCTGGTCTTCGACGGTCGCGCAAACCGCCCGTACGTGGAGAGCGACGCCCCCATGCCGCTCGGTGTGTACGGCGCCACGAAGGCCGAGGCCGAGCGACGCGTGCTCGACGTGCTCCCCTCGGCGCTCGTGGTGCGCACCGCCGCCTTCTTCGGTCCGTGGGACGAGTGGAACTTCGTGACGCGCACGCTGGCCTCGATCGCCGACGGCGTCCCCGTCGAGGCGGCCGACGACCTCGTCGTGTCGCCGACCTACGTGCCCGACCTCGTGCACAGCACGCTCGATCTGCTGATCGATGGCGCGGGCGGGCGCTGGCACCTCGCGAACGCTGGCGCGGTCAGCTGGGCGCAGCTCGGACGGATGGCCGCCACGGCGGCTGGACTTGACGCCGCGCTCGTGCACGCCCGCCCGCATGCGGAACTCGGTCTCGCCGCTCCGCGCCCGACGTTCGCCGCGCTCGGCAGCGAGCGCGCTTCCCTGATGCA
>JAYUTY010000553.1:0-2734 GCA_043754875.1 Gemmatimonadota bacterium | reverse complement strand
ATACGAGGGAAGCGACAACAGGAGACGCTCGACCTCGATCCGATTGCACATTCCGATTGCACATACAGAGAGGATGAGGTGCGCACGCGCTGGGGAAGCAGTGCGCATGCGCCGGCGTGGAGCGCACACCTGCGAGATGCGGTCCATCACCGCGAATGGAACTGGGACGCTCGCGCTCCGCAACGACGCACCAACAAACCCTTCTGCGCCGCGTCCGACACCGATATCCTGTAGTCACGTCTCACACCAACGTCTGGCGCTCGGCATCACACTCAATAATGACGCCGGATACTCACGACACTAGGCCGACGCACGACGGCGCTTCTCGATCTCGATGACCAGATTCTGCAAGTCGCTCGCACTCACACCAGGCGCACGCGCCGCCTGCGCGAGCGTGCGTGGCTGCAGCGCCGCGAGCTTCTGGCGGGCCTCGAGCGAAAGCGACAACATGCTCGCGTAGGGAAGCGCGCCATCCAGCGGGAACTCCGACATGCGACGAAGCTTCTCCGCCTGCATCCGCTCACGCTCGAAGTAGCCCGAGTACTTCAGCTCCAACTCCGTGCTGATCACCGCGTCGGCCGGCAGGTCACCACCGACACCGGCCGCCCCAAAGAGCGCTGCAAGCGAGAGGTGTTGCCGCCGCGCGAGCTCGGCGACACGCACCGCATGCGCCAGCGGCGCGCTCTGCGCCGCGGCCAGCACTGGCGCGGCCAGCTCCGGCGTAATCGAGGTACGTTCCGCCAGCGCACGCGCCTCGACCTCTGCGGCGAGCCGTCGATCGACGACCTCGCACTCACGAGGCGAGTAGAGCCCGAGCGAGAGCGCCGTGGATGCGAGACGTCGCAGCGCATTGTCCTGTCGCACGGTGAGACGAAACTCCGAGCGTGACGTGAACAGCCGATAGGGCTCGTCCACACCACGCGTGACGAGATCGTCGACGAGCACGCCGATGTACGAGCGCTCACGTCCGAGCACCATCGGCGAGAGTCCGAGCGCCGCCGCCGCCGCGTTCGCGCCAGCAACGACTCCCTGCCCCGCTGCCTCCTCGTAGCCCGTCGTACCGTTGATCTGGCCAGCGAAGAAGAGTCCAGGAAGGGCCCGTACCTGCAGCGTGATGTCGAGCTGCGTCGGGGGGTAGTAGTCGTACTCGATCGCGTAGCCGGCGCGCGTCATCCGCGCCGACTCCAGCCCCGGAATGGAGTGCAGGATCGCGAGCTGCACCGGCGCTGGCAACGAAGTCGAGAGTCCGTTCACGTACAGCTCGTGCGTATCGTGTCCCTCGGGCTCGAGAAAGAGCTGGTGTCGCTCAGCCCCGGGGAACTTGACGATCTTGTCCTCGACCGACGGGCAGTAGCGCGGCCCGCGCGATGCGATGGCACCGCCGTACATCGCCGACTCGCCGATGTGGCGCTCGATCAGCGCCTTGCCCTCCGCGCCAAGGAAGGTGATCCAGCACGGAAGCTGCGCGGGATGACGAGTGGCGCCATTCGTGTCGACGCGCGGTCCGGGCCAGAAGTGCGACCACGTGTAGTCGAACTGCTCGATCTCACTCTCCTGCACCTGCAACGCATCGCGCTCGACGCTGCGACCATCGATACGCGGAGGAGTGCCGGTCTTGAACCGCGCCACCTCGAGCCCCGCGCGCTCGAGCTGCTCGGCGAGATGCGTCGTCGACGATTCGCCCGCTCGCCCACCCGCCACCGACGTCGTGGTGCCGATGTGCATGCGACCACGCAGGAAGGTGCCCGTGGTAACGACGACGCTCGACGCACCGAACAGGCGTCCCTCGAGCGTTTCGACGCCGACGACCCGCCCACCGTCCAGGACGAGCCGCGCGACGGTGCCCTGCACCGTGCTCAGACGTTCGTGCTCCTCCAGGAGCGAGCGCACCGCGCGACGATAGAGCCCGCGATCGCACTGCGCGCGGGGCGCCCACACGGCTGGGCCCTTGCCCCGGTTCAGCATGCGGAACTGAATCGACGCCAGATCGGTGGCGCGCGCGATGATGCCGCCGAGCGCGTCCACCTCTCGAACGACGGTGCCCTTCGCGACGCCGCCGATGGCGGGATTGCACGAGAGCTGGCCGATCGTCTCGAGCGCGCTCGTCACGAGCGCAGTGCGGGCGCCACGGCGCGCCGCGGCCACCGCCGCTTCAGTGCCGGCGTGCCCACCCCCGATCACGATGACGTCGAACTCGGCTTCGAAGGACGAATGCGTCGGCATGTCTGCAAGATAGCGATCGGCCGAGTACGCCCGCGGTGCCGTCTGCCAACCGCGACGGGGTGGAGCCCTGCCGAGCGGACGCGTATGTTCGGCAATCGCACCCCTTCAGCCCTTCGAGATGCCAGCACGCCACATGCGCCGTCCATCGGCGAGCGCGCCAACGATTGCAGCGCAGGTCAAGCTGCTCCGTGCCCTTCCGGTCGCCCTGCTCCTTTCGGGCTGTCACCACACCCACGCGACGCCCGCACCCGGACGCGACGCCACCATAACGTCGTCGCCGACGACCGTCGCTTCGCGTGACGCGATCGGCAGCGTGACGCTCACGCCCGACGAGACACGTGCGCGCGATTTTGTACGTGCCCATCACATGGATGACGTCGCCCTGCTGGAACGAGCCGTCAACATCCCGAGCGGCACGCAGAACCTCGCCGGCGTGCGTCGCGTGGGCGACCTGTTCGGCCACGAACTGGAAGCGCTTGGCTTCACGGTGCGATGGGCCGACGTGCCCCCC
>JAYUTY010000552.1:0-2738 GCA_043754875.1 Gemmatimonadota bacterium | reverse complement strand
AGCTGCACGGCAGCGTCACCAACGTGACGGACGTGGCCTACGCGGACAACGCGACCACGAGCGCCGCGTCCAAGACGCTGGGAATGCCGCGCGCGTTCGCGACCGGCGTTCGTTGGCACTTCTGATGAGTCTCTGGATGGGAGCACCAATCATGTCCGCCATACGGTTCGTTGCACTGATCGCGGTGAGCGCACTCCTCCCGGGTTGCCGCCCCTCGGCGACGCCGGCTGACCATTTCTCCGCACAGGTCGCGCTCAGCTCGGCGACCGCGGTCGGTACCGCGCCGATGTTCGCTGTCTCCACTCGCGGTGCTCAGGCGGCAGCATGGGTGTCTGCGCCCAACGGGGGCACGGATGGCCGGCTCTACGTTTCGGCGCGCAACGGCGCCCCCTCGGAGATCCGCGACCCGCTCGGACCGATCGAGGCCCACGGTGAGGCGCCGCCCAAGCTCGCATACGGCCCCGACGGCGCGCTCTACGCCATCTACACCGTCGGCAAGGTCGTGCCGGGCGAGCGCTTTCCCCTGTCGGCGCTCCGCCTGGTGAAGTCCAACGACGACGGCGCCAGTTGGAGCGAGCCCGTCACTGTCACGGGTGGCAGCGCGTTCGGCTCGCACAGCTTCCACGCGCTGCACGTCGCGCCCGACGGAACCGTCTACGTCTCCTGGCTAGGCAAGGCTGAGCGTGATTTCGCATCCGGCGCTCCGGGTACGTCGCGTGCTGGCGCACTGCCGCACGACAGCGCCATGAAGAGGATGTCGCACGACAGCATGCGCAGCATGCACGGCGCCTCGCACGACAGCGTGATGTCCGCGATGGGAGCACACGCGGGAATGGCGCACGAGTCCTCCGCTGCCTGGATTGCGCGCTCCACCGACGGCGGCCGAACATGGACGTCGCGCACTCGCGTCGACATGGGCGAAGCCTGCCCCTGCTGCCGCACGGCGCTCGCGACCGGGCGTGACGGCGCGCTCTACATGGCGTGGCGCCACGTCTTCCCTGGCAGCGTGCGCGACATCGTCGTCGCGCGCTCGGCCGATCACGGTGCATCGTGGAGCGAGCCGGCGCGCGTGAATGTCGACAACTGGGTGTTCGACGCCTGTCCGCACGCTGGGCCGGCGCTCGCCGTTGATTCGGCAGGAACGCTTCACGTCGCGTGGTGGACCGGCAAGGACGGCGCCGCTGGCGTCTACTACAGCAGCTCGGCTGACGGCGCGCGCACCTTCTCGCCGGCCGTTCCGCTCGGTGTCGCCTCGCACTCGCGTCCTGCACACGTGCAACTCGGCGTCGCGTCGCGAGGTCGTGTCGTCGTTGCGTGGGACGATGGCACGCGCGCCGTGCCGCAGGTCATCCTCCGCCAATCGAGCGACGCCGGTGCCCACTGGGCTGCCCCAATCCCCCTGAGCGCGGCCGGTCGTGCGGCGTCATTCCCGGTGCTCGGCCTCGTCGGCGACTCCGTGGTTGTCGCCTGGTCGGACGAGAATGCGCCGGCTGCGGGCAGTTCGAGCGCCGCGCCGGCGAAAAGGGATCCGAAGGCGCCCGCCGCGCTGCATCAGGTCGGCGACGCGCAGGTGATGATGCGCCGCGGCTCACTGCAATGAGGCGACTAGTGCCTGCGCTGCTGATGGCGCTGAGCTGCCTCGGCTGCAGCGAGCGTCCGCACGACGCGGACGTGGGGTTCCACCCGTTGGACTCCGGCTCGGTCGCGCCGGTTTACGCGGCGCACGCGCTCGACGGTGCAACGCTGGCGATCGGGGCGCATCAACCGGTCACGCTGCTGAATGTGTGGGCGACGTGGTGCACCTCCTGCCGCGAGGAGATGGCGATGCTGGACTCGCTGCACGCCGAGTTCGCGCCACGTGGACTGCGCGTGATCGGGGTCAGCGTGGATCAGAGCGGCGTCGAGCGCGTGCGACAGTTTGCCAAGAGCGAGGCGCTGCACTTTCTCGTCGCGCACGATCCGGCGGGCGACATCCAGCGCGACTACCAGCTCGTCGGAGTGCCGACGACTTTCCTGATCGGTCGAGACGGCCGGCTGCTCTGGCGGCACACCGGCAACATCTCCGAGGTGCGCGAGCCCTTGCGCGCTGTACTGGCGCGCGCACTCGGCGGGTGAAGCACTACGAAGGGGCGGCGATCAATCGCTGCCTCTTCGTTCGTCGCCCCTGCGCTCGCGTCTACTCGAATGACAACGGCGATCAGCGATCGCGAAGGTCGGTGTTGTCGAGCGTCGAGTTCGAGTTCGAGTTCGTCGCGTTCATCGTGTTGCTGCACGACGTGCGCGTCGTGTCGTCCACGTCGGCGCGCTCGCGACGGAGATCGGCGTCCACCGTCTTCGTGTCCTCGACCGCGTGCGTGCGCACGACGATCTCTTCCTTCACCACGGGGCGCTTCTCGACCATCACCTCCTCTTCGGTGACGGGAACGCTGATGTGCTCCTCGCCCATCTCGGGGGCGTCGGCGTAGCGACCGTCAGTCACCGGGCGGCGCTCCACGGTCACCTCCTCGCGTGTCACTGGCACCTGCTGCGTCACATGCTCGGTCTCCACGTGCTTGTGCACGTTGACCTCGCCGGCCTGGACACGTCGCTTCCCGATGGCGAGTTCTTCCTCTGACAGCGTGATCATGCGCTCCTGCCCGTGCGCATATGCGTCGCGCGCATGGTCGCGCACGTCGTTCCACTCGCCATGCTGTGCCATGTCGCCACTCCAGTGCTGCTGGAGGTCAGGCTCCGCATCG
>JAYUTY010000551.1:0-2746 GCA_043754875.1 Gemmatimonadota bacterium | reverse complement strand
GCAACATCTTCTCGCTGACGAGCATGCTGGAGGACCACGGCATGGTGGTCGCGTTCGCGGAGAACGGAAAGGACGCGATCGCCATGCTGCGCGAGCGGCAGGACTTCGACCTGGTGCTGATGGACGTGATGATGCCGGAGATGGACGGCTACGAGACGACGCGGGCGATCCGCGACGTTCCGGCGCTCAGGTCGCTGCCGATCATCGCGCTGACGGCGAAGGCGATGAAGGGCGACCGTGAGAAGTGCATCGCGGCGGGCGCGTCGGACTACATCACCAAGCCCGTGGACACGGAGCAGCTTCTGAGCCTGATGCGCGTATGGCTGTACCGGTGACCTCGACCTCCGACACGCCCGGCTCGGGCGTGCCGATCACGTACGATGCGGATCTGGAGCATCTCGAGATCGAGCTGCTCCTGGAGGGAGTGTTCCGGCACTACGGCTTCGACTTCCGGGCGTACGCGTACGCCTCCATTCGCCGCCGGTTGTGGAAGCGGGTGGAGGGCGAGGGGTTGCGGTCGATCTCCGAGCTGCAGGCGCGCATCCTTCACGACACGGATGCGATGGAGCGGCTGCTGCTCGATCTGTCGGTGAATGTGACGGCGATGTTTCGCGACCCGACGTTCTACAAGGAGTTCCGGGCGCAGGTCGTGCCGCTGCTGCGCACCTACCCCTTCATCCGCATCTGGCACGCGGGATGTTCGACGGGGGAGGAGGTGTTCTCGATGGCGATCCTGCTGGAGGAGGAGGGGCTGTACGACCGGGCGCGGCTCTACGCGACGGACATCAACGACGTGGTGCTGCAGCGGGCGCGGCAGGGGATCTTTCCAATGGAGCGGATGCAGGAGTACACGGAGAACTACATGCGCGCCGGAGGCAAGCGCTCGTTCTCCGAGTACTATACGGCCAAGTACGATGGGGCGATCTTCGCTCCGTCGCTGACGCGCAACATCGTCTTCTCCCAGCACAACCTGGTCACCGACCGGTCGTTCAGCGAGTTTCACGTGATCTTCTGCCGGAACGTCCTGATCTACTTCGACAAGACGCTGCAGAACCGCGTGCATTCACTGTTCTACGCTTCGCTGGTCACCTTCGGGATATTGGCGCTCGGCAGCAAGGAGTCGCTCAAGTTCTCACAGTACGAATCGTGTTACGAGAAGCTCAGCGCCACCGAGAAGCTCTACCGGAAGACGCAATGATCACGAACCCGCCGGGCGTCGGTTACGACGTGGTGGTGGTCGGCACCTCGTGGGGCGGGCTGGCCGCGCTCCGCACGCTGGTCGCCGGGCTGCCGTCCTCGTTCGGCATGGCCGTCACGCTCGTGCAGCATCGCCACAAGGATTCCGACCACCTGCTGCGCACGCTGCTGCAGGAACGCTCGGAGCTCGAAGTGTGCGAGGTGGAAGACAAGATGCCGATCGAGCACGGCCGGATCTACGTGGCGCCGCCCGACTACCACACACTCGTGGAGCCCGGGCACTTCTCGCTCAGCATCGAAGCGCCGGTGCGGTACAGCCGTCCCTCGATCGACGTGACCTTTCTCTCGGCCGCGGACAGCTACGGGCATCGGGTGGTGGGCATCGTCCTCACGGGGGCGAATGCGGATGGCAGCGATGGGCTGCGCACCATCTCGGACCGCGGCGGGATGGCACTCGTGCAGGATCCGGAGACGGCGGAGAGCCGCACGATGCCGGCCGCCGCGGTCAGGGCGGTGCCGCGCGCACGCGTGATGAATCTCGAGGGGCTCGTGCGCTACGTGGCGTCGCTGCCGTCGGGCAACCCGTTCCGGGAGAGCGCATGAGCCCGGGCGGTCCGACAGCCGACGGCGTGCTCGTCACTCCCAACGCGGTGACGCCGCCGATCGCGGGAGTGAGCCCGGAGCAGCCGGTCGAGATCCTGATCGTCGACGATCGCCCGGAGAACCTGCTCGCGCTCGAGGCGATCCTCGAGCCGCTCGGCCAACGGCTCGTGCGCGCTCGCTCGGGCGACGAGGCGCTGCGGAAGCTGCTGTCGCACGATGTGGCGATGATCCTGCTCGACGTGCAGATGCCAGGCATCAACGGATTCGAGACGGCGCGCCTGATCAAGTCGCGCGAACGGACCAAGTACATCCCGATCATCTTCCTCACGGCCATCAGCAAGGACGAGGAGTACGTGTTCGAGGGCTACTCGGTGGGCGCCGTGGACTACATGGCGAAGCCATTCCAGCCCGACATCCTGCGCTCCAAGGTCAACGTCTTCGTCGACCTGTTCCAGAAGCAGCGGCAGCTCGCAGCGCAGCAGCAGCAGCTCGGCGACCTCCAGCGGCGCGAGCTGGAGCTGCGGCACATGCGCGAGCTGTTAGAGTCGGAGTCGCGATTCGCCGAGATCGTCGGGTCGGCGATGGACGCCATCATCGTGTTCGATGCCGACAGCGTCATCACGCTGTTCAACTCGGCGGCCGAGCGCATGTTCGGTGCTCCAGCGTCGACGGCCGTCGGCAGCGACGTGCGCAACTATTTCAAGGAGCTCGTCGAGCAGCAGACGCTCGATCGGATCTGCACGAACACGCGGGCGATGACCGACGGCGCCGACGCGGACGGCTCGGACGAGGGGCACGTCTTCGCTTTCTCGGCGTCGCGATCGAACGGCGAGCCGTTTCCGGTGGAGGCGACGGCGAGCTGCCTCGACATCGGGGACCGGTGCACGTACACCCTGATCGTGCGCGACATCTCCGAGCGCCGGAAGGCAGAGGCGGAGCTTCGCGA
>JAYUTY010000550.1:0-2748 GCA_043754875.1 Gemmatimonadota bacterium | reverse complement strand
GAGGGCACGACGGGCTACGTGGTCGTCGCGGAGCAGGGTGTTCGTTCGCTCGTCGTCAGCAGCTCGTCGATCGTCCTCGCGACGGGCGCGCGAGAGAGGTTCCTGCCTTTTCCGGGCTGGACGCTGCCAGGCGTGATGGGAATCGGCGGTGCGCAGGCGCTGCTGAAGTCGGGGCTCGCCTTCGCGGGCAAGCGCGTCGTGATCGCTGGCACCGGTCCGCTGCTGCTCCCCGTCGCCGCGGCGCTCGCCGACGCCGGGGCCGAGCTTGCACTCGTCGCCGAGCAGGCGCCGCTCCGAGCTGTCGCCGCGTTCGCGCTCGGGCTGTGGCGCAAGCCGCGAACGCTGCGTGAGGCGGTACGCTATCGCGCTCGCTTCGTCCGCACTCCGTACCGCGCCGGGACCTGGGTGACCGAAGCGCGCGGGGGCGCCGTCCTGGAAGAGATCGTGGTGAGCGATGGGACGGTGCGCCGCACCATTCCGTGCGATGTCCTGTGCAGCGCATACGGGCTCGTACCCAACCTGGAGTTGGCGCGGCTGCTCGGCTGCGCCATCAGCGAGGGTGCAGTGGTCGTGGACGATGGACAGGAGACGAACCGCCCGCACGTCTTCTGCGTCGGTGAGACGACAGGGATTGGGGGAATGGATCTCGCGCTCGTCGAAGGAGAGATCGCCGCCCTCCGCGCGACTGGGCGCGACTTCGGCAGGCGATTCACGCAGCGGCGGGCAGCGCTGCGAGCGGCAGCAAGTGAGATGGAACGCGTCTTCACGCCCCGAGCGGAGTTGCGCGCCGTCGCGACTCCCGAGACGATCGTCTGTCGCTGCGAGGACGTCGCGATGAGTGCCCTCTCGCCGTCATGGACTGCTCGTCAGGCCAAGCTGTACACGCGTGTCGGCATGGGCCCGTGCCAGGGACGCGTCTGTGGACCCGCGCTGGACTTCCTGCTCGGCTGGCCAGCCGATGGGACACGAGTTCCGACGCAACCCGCGCTGCTCACCACACTACTCGCGGACGCGACCAATCCGGTCCCGCCGCCTCACCACGGAGTCCATCAATGATGCAGGCGCACGATTGGGCCGGTGTTTTCCCAGCGATCACCACACCGTTCCACGCCGACCTCTCGGTCGACCATGGAGCGCTGGCACAGCACGTGGGCTGGCTGGTGGAGAATGGTTGCGCGGGCATCGTGGCCCTTGGGTCACTCGGCGAATCGCAGACGCTGACGCGCGAGGAGAAGATCGATATTCTCAGAACGTGCCGGACCGCGCTGCCGGCGAGTGTTCCGGTCATCGCCGGAATCGCCGGCCTGACCACGGTGGAGTGTGTGGAGCTGGCACAGCGCGCCGCTGAAGTGGGATGTGACGGCACCATGGCGCTGCCCGCGTATGTGTATCGCGGCGACTGGCGCGAGACGAAGGCCCACTACAGCGCCGTGATCGGGGCGACCACGCTCTCGTGCATGCTGTACAACAACCCGATCGCGTATGGCACCGACGTGACGCCGGCGCAGCTGGCCGAGCTGGCGGAACGGCACGCTAACCTGCACGCGGTCAAGGAGTCCAGCGGTGACGTGCGCCGCGTGACGGCGCTGCGAGAGCGGCTCGGCGACCGGATGCGCATCTTCGCCGGCCTGGACGACATGATCCTCGAGAGTATTCCGATGGGTGCCGTCGGGTGGATCGCCGGCCTGGTCAACGCCTTTCCGCTGGAATCGGTGCAAGTGTTCGAGCTCGGCATGGCTGGGCGAATGGAGGAGGCGCGCGTCCTCTACGAATGGTTCCTCCCGCTCCTCCGGCTCGACACCGTTCCGAAGTTCGTCCAACTCATCAAGCTGGTACAGGCGGAGGTCGGCCGGGGGGTGGCGACCGTTCGACCGCCACGCCTCGAGCTCGAGGGTGCGGAGCTGGCCACCGTCCAGGCGCTCGTGCGCGCACAGCTCGCTCACTCGCCGCTCCGCTCGGTCCCATCCAATTCCTCCGCGCAGTCATGACCTCTCGCTCATCTCGTGTACTCGTCGTCGCGTGCGCGCTCCTCACGGTCGGAG
This sequence comes from Gemmatimonadota bacterium, assembly GCA_043754875.1. Classification (GTDB taxonomy): domain Bacteria; phylum Gemmatimonadota; class Gemmatimonadetes; order Gemmatimonadales; family Gemmatimonadaceae; genus AG11. The sequence goes on along the minus strand of JAYUTY010000550.1, from coordinate 706 downwards.
CCGCCGCCCAGTCGCAGGCGACGCCTCAGCTGCGTAACGGGCAGCGCGTGCCTCGCCTCGCCATTCGGAACGCCACCATCGTCGACGGAAACGGCACTCCTGCCTCGGGCCCGGCGGACATCCTGATCGAGGGAAATCGCATTTCGAAGGTCGTGTTCCTCGATCCGGTGGCGGTGCGTTCGGGACGAGCAGAGCGGCCGGCAGCCGACGCCGAGATCGATGCAACGGGCAAATTCGTGCTTCCCGGTTTGATCGACGTCCACGCGCACCTGCAGAACGAGCGCGCGCACGTGCCGCAGCCGTACGACTACACGTTCAAGCTGTGGCTCGCGTGCGGCATCACGAGCGTCCGGGAGGTCGGAACTGATTCCACGGCCCAGGTGCTCGCGTTGCGTGAGCAGAGCACGCGCGGGCTGATCGCCGCGCCACGGCTGTTCGTGTATGCGCGGTTCAGTGCGCCGCCGGAGCCCAAGTCGCCTGCCGACGCTCGCGCTCGCGTCAGAGCGATCAAGGCAATGGGTGCGGACGGGATCAAGATCTTCGACATCGATCGCGACGTCATGGCGGCCACGCTGGACGAAGCCCACAAGCTCGGTCTTCGCGTCGCGCATCACGCGGGTGTCGCGGAGACGAATGCGCTCGACGACGCGCATTTCGGGACGACCAGCATCGAGCACTGGTACGGAATTCCCGACGCGGCGATCGC
>JAYUTY010000549.1:0-8136 GCA_043754875.1 Gemmatimonadota bacterium | reverse complement strand
TCGTCTCGCGGCTTGGGGCTGCCAAGTGTGGCGGCGCGACACCTTTATGACCATATTGCTACTAATTCACCCATTCCGGCAAAAGTCATGACCTCATTTTTTGTTCGTCACGCTGTAATGGTGACAGCGCTCGCCCTTCCTGTCGTTTCCGTGCCAGCCAAGGCGCAGCAGGACACTCGGTCGGACAGTCGCATCGATCGCTTGCCGGTGCCCACCCTGGTGACGGCTGGACGGGGCGAAGCCAAGGTGACACCTGATCGGGTCGCCGTGTTGGTCAACGTGCAGTCACGCGCGCTCACAGCGGCAGCGGCTGGTGCGGACAACGCCGCGCGCACGCGGGCGGTGCTCGACGCACTCGGCAAGCTGGCCATCCCGCGGGATCAACTCTCGACTGAGGGCTACAACGTCTCTCCTGAGCTGCGGTACGACAAGGATGGGGGTTCACCAAAAGTGACGGGTTACGTCGTCACCAACTCCGTCCGTGCGGAGTCCAGGAAGCCAGAGCAGGCCGGGGCCATCGTGGATGCCGCGTTAGGTGCGGGGGCAAACCTCATCAACAGCCTGTCCTTCTATGCGTCGAGCATCGACGAGCCGCGTCGTCAGGCGATTGCGCTCGCGGTTTCTAACGCGCGCGCAGATGCCGAAGCCATGGCTCGCGCTGCAGGCGGCTCGCTCGGCGCCCTCCTCGAGCTGTCGACAGGAGGTGCGACTGTGCCGCCTCACCCAGTGTTCGAGATGTCAGCGCGCGGGAAGGGGACAATGCAGGCGGAGGCAACGCCGATCAACCCCGGCCAGCAGACCGTGACGGTCTTTGTGAATGCGCGCTGGCAGTTCACCCCGGCTGTTCGCTGATATGATCCTCGGATGTGCACAAGAGCTCGCCATAGCGAGCTCTTGTTGTTTTGGTGGAGCACGTTCCACGTGGCACATCGGCGTGCCGCACCGAACTCTTCAATTCGACTTCCAGCGCTCGAACGATGTGCCACGTGACACATCGCTCGTGCTAGACGACCCCTCGATCGTTAGCTTGCCACCCCCCAGCATGCACCGCACTGAAGCACCTCCAGTACAGAGCAGATCCGTGGCCCGTGTCATCGCAATCGCAAACCAGAAGGGCGGCGTAGGGAAAACGACCACTGCGGTCAACCTCGCCGCCAGCCTCGCGGTCGCTGAGAAACGCACCCTCCTCATCGACGGCGATCCCCAGGGAAACGCCACCAGCGGCGTCGGCATCGAGCGCGATGGAATCGCCCACACCACCTACCATGTCCTACTGGGCGAAGCAACGATCGCCGACGCCCGAATCCGCGAGGTTCAGTTTCGCCACCTCGATGTGCTGCCCGCCACCGCCGACCTCGCCGGTGCTGAAGTCGAGTTGGTCGATGCGACTGACCGCGAGCAGAGAATGCGAAACGCGATCGCGCAGGTCCAGGATGACTACGACTACGTGCTCATCGACTGCCCACCCTCGCTCGGGCTGATCACGCTCAACATGCTCGCCGCGGCGGACGCGCTACTCATCCCCCTCCAGTGTGAGTACTACGCGCTCGAAGGGCTGAGCCAGCTCCTCAACACGGTTCATCTCATCCAGCATAGCGTCAACCCGACACTCGCGATTTCCGGCGTACTCCTCACCATGTACGACGCCCGCCTGAATCTCTCTCGCCAGGTCGCCGCCGAGGCACGCGAGTATTTCGGCGGGCAGGTCTTCGAAACGGTGGTCCCACGAAATGTCCGCCTCGCCGAAGCGCCGAGCTTCGGAAAGCCGATCGTCCTCTACGATGTCCAGAGCATCGGTGCGCAGGCCTACATGGCAGCCGCCCACGAGCTCATCATCCGCGACACCGCCGCCGCCGCCGCCGCCGCGGCCGCCGCGCCGGCCAAGACGACGGCGACGCCCGCTAGCGCCAGCGCCAAGGCAGACCGATGAGCGCCGACAAGCCCCGCCGCTTGGGAAGAGGGCTCGAGGCGCTCATCTCCACGGCCAAGCAGCAGCGAGACCCGGTGCCACCCGTCGCCGCAGCCGCATCTCGGGACCGCTCTGAGCTCCAGCGGGTGCGCATTGCCGACATTACCCCGAACCGGTTTCAGCCGAGACGCACCTTCACCGAGACAGAGCTCTCGGAGCTCGAGGCGTCCCTCAAGGCATCTGGCCTCCTTCAACCCATCACCGTCAGGCCAAACGAGGCCGGCAAGTGGGAGCTCGTTGCCGGAGAACGCCGCCTGCGCGCAGCGTCACGACTGGGATGGACAGAGATCCCCGCCGTCATCCGCGACTTCGACGATCGAGCGATGCTCACCCTCGCCCTCGTCGAGAACCTGCAACGCGCCGACCTCAACGCGCTCGAAGAAGCCGACGGCTACCAACGGCTGATCGATGAATTCGGGCTGACCCAGCTCCAGGTCGCAGACGCCGTCGGGAAGGACCGCACCACGATCACCAATCTGCTGAGACTTCTCAGCCTCCCGGCCGCCATTCGCGCCATGGTGGAGCAGGGCACCATCACGGCCGGCCACGCGAAGGCCCTCCTCCCGCTCAAGGACGAGACCCGACAGATCGAGCTCGCGAACGAAATCGCCCAGCACGCGCTCTCCGTCCGTGAAATCGAGAACCGAGTGCGCGCGCACGGAGCGCCTCAGCCCGACGCCGCCGATCCGCCGCTCGACAGGAGAAGTCGAGGTACCCCCTACGCCGCCGACCCGAACGTGCGCCGAGTGGAGGAGCAGCTCCGCAGGCGCCTTCAGACCGATGTGACCGTGCAGGCCCAAAGCGCGGATCGCGGCACCGTCCGCATCTCCTTCTACAGCCACGACGACCTCGACCGACTCATGGAGCTCATCATGGGAGCAGATCGAACTGACTTCGACTGAGGACCGTTTGTCTCATCGAAGCTCAGTCCCACGGAGACGCTGCCAACCGAACGACCAACTCCATCACCATCCGTTTACGCGATTTGGTCCACTTCTCCACATTGCACTTAACCCGTTGTCGTGTCTACGCTTACAAGGTAAGCAATGCTCGGTACACAGACCTTTTCCACAGCTGTCCACATTGGCTTTCTGGCGCTTCTCACCGCCTGCGGTCCGAGCGACGCCGCCCGGAGTGACACGCCGACACCGGAGAAGGGTGCCTTCCGTGTCGCTCTCCTCACCCCAGGGCCAATCAGCGACCAGTCTTGGAATGGCGGCGCCTACCAAGGACTGCTGCGCATCCGAGACAGCCTCGGCGCAGCCGTCAGCCACATCCAGACGCGGACGCCGGCCGAGTTCGAGGAGCAGTTCCGCCAATATGGCGCACAGGGCTACGATCTTGTGTTCGGGCACGGATTCGAGTTCCAGGACGCGGCCCAGCGTGTCGCCCCGGACTTTCCCAAGACCGCCTACGTCGTCACCTCGAGCACCACGAGCGGCAGGAGCGTCGCCGGAATCGAGTTCGCCTTCGCCGATGCCTCCTATCTCGCCGGCATGGTCGCCGCCTCGCTGAGCCGCACCAACACCCTCGGTATGATCGGCGGGACCGAGCTCCCGCCCGTGAAGGAGAGCTTCCAGGCCTTCGAGGCTGGAGCCAGATCGATCAAGCCCACGATCACCGTGCTCACCTCGTACATCGGCAACTGGGACGACGTCAGCGCAGGCAAGGAACAGGCGCTCGCCCAGATCGGTCGCAACGCCGACGTCATCTTCCAGAACGCCGACGCCGCAGGCCTCGGCGTCTTCCAGGCGGCGCGCGAGACCAGGCGCGCCCTCGTCGTCGGTTCCAACTCCAACCAGAATGGTGTCGCCCCCGATGTCACGATCGGCAGCGTCGTCATCGACCTGCCTCACGCCTTCCTCACCGTCGCCCGCGAGGTGAAGGACGGACGCTTCAAGGCCCGTGTCATTCGACTCGGTACAGAGAGCGAGGTCATCTCGCTCGTCATCAACCCCGCGCTGCAGAACCGCATTGCACCACCGGTGATGCACCGCGTCGACTCCGTGCGCGCCGAACAGCGCGCCGGACGATTCACCCTCGTTCCCCGGCCGTAGCACGTGACGAACACTGCCAGCACAGTTTCCCTCGACACGATCGCTGCGCACCTCGACGAGCGGCTGCGCATTGGGGAGATCCAGGACTACCCGGGCGCACTGAACGGCGTACAGGTGGAGCACGCCGGGCCCGTGCGTCGCGTCGCTGTCGCCGTCGATGCCTCGCTTCGCACCATCGACGGCGCCGTTGCTGCGGGAGCCAACCTGCTGGTGGTGCATCACGGTCTCTTCTGGGGCGGCACTCAGCCGCTGCGCGCGCACGGCTACGCGCGCATCCGGGCGCTCATCACCAACGACATTGCCGTCTACAGCGCGCACCTCCCCCTCGACCTGCACCCCACCCTCGGCAACAATCCATTGCTCGCCGACGCGCTCGGACTCGTTCCCGCGGCGGGGTTCGCACGGTCGCAAGGAATGCATGTCGGAGTGCAGGGCGAGTGTGACGTTGCAACAGCCGACCTTGCAACCCGCGCCTCGCGTATCGCCGTCGCCGAAGGCGGCGCCCTGGTCGCGGTGGGGCTCAGCGAAGGACGGCGCACGCGTCGATGGGGAATCTGCACCGGCGCTGGCGCGTCCAGCGACACGTTGCGCGAAGCCGCTGCAGCGGGCATCGACACGCTGATCGTTGGCGAGGGGCCCCACCACACCGCGGTCGAAGCACCGGAGATGGGAATCGCCGTGCTCTACGCTGGCCACTACGCCACCGAGACCCTTGGCGTGCGTGCCCTGGGCGCAGAGATCGAGCACCTCTTCGGCCTGCCCTGGTCCTTCATCGCCGCGCCCACGGGGCTGTGAGCAGACTCCGCTCGACTGGCCTAAACTCATGATCGACGGACAGGCTGCCCGGGCGCAGCCACTGCCGCTCGACGGCCTGACGCTCAACGGGATCAGCAAGCGTTTCGAGAGCGTACAGGCACTCGGCGACGTCTCGCTCACCGTCCGCGCCGGCACAGTGCACGCGCTCCTGGGTGAGAATGGGGCGGGAAAGACGACGCTCATGCACGTTGCCTACGGGATGATCGCCGCCGATGGCGGCACGATGCAGGTCAACGGCGTGCCATGTCGAGCTGCGACTCCTGCCGACGCGATCGCCGCGGGGATCGGGATGGTGCATCAGCACTTCACACTGGTGCCGACGATGACGGTCGCCGAGAACCTCGCGCTGGGAGGACATGGGCGACTCGATCGTACGAATAGCGAAGCGCGTGTGCGCGCGATCGCGGAGCGCACCGGCTTTGCGCTCGACCCGCGCGCCCGCGTGGAGGAACTCTCGGTGGGTGCCCAGCAGCGCGTGGAGATCGCGAAGGCGCTCTCGCAAAGCGCCCGCGTCCTCGTCCTCGACGAGCCTACCGCAGTGCTTGCCCCTACCGAGGTGGACGAACTGCTCTCGTGGCTCCGCGCGTACGTGGCAGCCGGCAACTCGGCGGTGCTGATCACACACAAGCTTCGTGAGGCGCTGGCAGTCGCGGACGACGTCACCGTCCTGCGGCGAGGGCGTGTGACCTTCGCCGGTCCCGCCTCCTCGACCACGACCGCGCTGCTCACGCGCGCCATGATCGGTGAGGCCCTCAGCCCAGAGCGACCGCACACTCCAGCCCTCGCCCGGCCGCTTGGCGCAACGCACTTCGCCGCCAGGAGTATGGAGATCCGCGATGCGAGTGGCATCACGCGCATACGTGACGCGACCTTCACCGTCCGCGGGGGCGAGATCGTCGGCGTCGCCGGCGTGGAGGGAGCAGGGCATCGCGAGCTGCTGCGCGCGCTCGCGGGCCGCGCCGATCACGCCGCCGGCACACTCGAGCGTCCCTTGCTCGTGGGCTTCGTTCCTGAGGATCGACATCGCGACGCCGTGCTGCTGCATCGCTCGCTCGTGTGGAACGTCGCGCTGCGAGGCGCGGCTGGGCGGCGAGGGCTGATGCGCTGGCGTACTCTGGCCGATCGCACCATGGCGCTGATGCACGCCTACGACGTGCGGGCACCAGGGCCCCAGGCGGAGATGCGCTCCCTCTCGGGAGGTAATCAGCAGAAGCTCGTCCTGGCGCGCGAGCTCGCGGCACCTGACGGGCTCGCGATGATGCCACTCATGCCCCCCATGCCAGCGATGATCGTCGAGAATCCGACGCGTGGGCTTGACGTCCGCGCCACGGCAGACGTACACACCCGCTTACGCGGTGCGCGTGATGCTGGAAGCGCAGTCGTGGTCTATTCGAGCGACCTCGACGAAGTACTCGCCCTCGCATCGCGCGTGCTGGTCGTCTTCGCGGGCACCGTGCGCGAGCTGCCCGCCGATCGCGAGCTCGTGGGACGCGCGATGCTCGGCCTCGAATAGCGGCCCCCTTCCGTCGATTCGGAGGTCAGGCGCGCAGCCGGCGAATCGCGGCGATCCCCAGCACAGGCCCGAGCGCAAGCACCGGAAAGGCATATCGCCAGCCGAGCGCATTCACGATCACCGGCACGAGTTGGATCGTGATCGTCGTCAGCAGGAATCCGATCGACGTCTGCAGCGTGAGCGCGGTGCCGGCCGCATGTGGATCGACCACGCGAGTGACGAGCGTGGAGAACTGTGCACTGTCGGCGACCACGGTCACGCTCCAGACCAGGAGCAGCGCGACCACGAGCACTGGCGAGCGCCCGAAGACGAAGGGCGTGAGGAGTGCGCAGAGGCCGCTCGCCACCATCGCGATCACCACCAGCCGCACGTAGCCGACCCGGTCAGCGAGCAATCCTCCGACTACGCATCCCACCGCGCCGGCGGCGAGCACCAGGAAGGACAGCAGCGCGACCCAGCCGCTGCTGTCTGCGCCGTTCCCGCCGCGCGCCAGCGCACTGGCCGCCAGAAACGACGGCAACCAGATCCAGCATGCGTACAGCTCGAGCATGTGGCCGCCGTAGCCGCCCAGCACCTGACGGTAGCGTGCGTCGCGCAATACGGTCCCGACGAGCGAGAGTGAGAAGTTGCGGCGCGGAAAGGGCGCCGGCCCGTCGTGGTACCACACGCCGACCAGCAGCGCTGCGAATCCTGCAGCGATCGAGGCACAGCTCACGACCGCCATCACGCCGGCGCCAGGAATGGCGTGCACCAGATACGGCGTGGCCTTGCCGATCGTGAGCGCGCCCACCACGACGCCGATCGCTAGCCCACGCCGCTCGCGGAACCAGGTTGCCGCCATCTTCATCGCCGGGGGGTAGACGCCGGCCAGACACACCCCCGTGAGGGCGCGGCACACGAGCGCCACGCCGAACGATGGGGCGACGAGCAGCGCGAGATTCGCCAGCGCCGCCGCGCAGCCCGCCGCGCAGAAGTAGAGCCGCGCCGGAAGCACGTCGGCCAGGTTGAGCACCGCCGCCGCCGCCGTGCCGACGACGAAGCCGACCTGCACGATGGTGCTCAGCCACGCTGCCTCGCCGGGCGACAGCGCCCAGCGGGTCGCAAGTTGCGGCGCCACCGCGTTGGCCGCAAACCAGACGGACATTCCCAGCAGCTCGGCCAGCGCGATGAGCGCCAGCATCCGCCACCGTGCGGGATCTTCCGCTACCGTCCCGCTGGTCTCGGGCGCACCTTCCGCGATCGCTCTCATCGGGCGACAAGTGTACATCCTCCTCGCCGCGCGCGCCTCTCCTGTTGCGCTTCATGAGCTTCAAGCCATTTGCCCTGGCCGGTGTCGTGGCCCTCGCCATCGTCGCAGCGACCAGCCTCCTGTTGGTGGCCGGCGGGTACGCGGTCGGCCCAGCGCTTGGCGCGCTCTGGCACGGCTCGTTTGGCTCGTGGTACGCACTCACCTCCGCCACGCTCGTGCGGGCCACGCCGCTCATGCTCACCGGGTGTGCGGTGGCGCTCGCGTTCCGCGCCGGCGTCTTCAACATCGGCGCGGAAGGCCAGCTTCTCGCCGGCGCCGTGGGTGCAGCGGCGGTGGGTCTCGCACTCCCCACCCACGGAGCTCTGACTGTCGCCCTCGCACTCGCGGCAGGCGCCGTGCTCGGGGCGGCCTGGGCGGGAATTGCCGCGCTGCTGCGCGTGCGCTTCGGCGTCCTCGAGGTGATCAGTACCATCATGCTCAACTTCGTCGCCCTCTACGCAGTCTCCTACCTCGTGCGCGGGCCTCTCCAGGA
>JAYUTY010000548.1:0-2757 GCA_043754875.1 Gemmatimonadota bacterium | reverse complement strand
CCTTCATCATCGAAGTTGTCCTCGGCGAGCCAGCCCTCGAAGGCGGAACGCACACGCGGCCACTCCGAGTCCACGATCGAGAACCAGGCCGTGTCACGGTTGCGTCCCTTGTAGACGATTGCCTGGCGAAAGACGCCCTCGAACTGGAAACCGTAGCGGTTGGCAGCCGCGATGGACGGTGCGTTGAGGCTGTCGCACTTCCACTCGTATCGCCGGTAGCCGAGCTCGTCGAAGGCGCGCTGCATCATCAGGTACATCGCCTCGGTGCCGGCGCGCGTCCGCTGCAGCCGTGGTGAGTAGGTGATCGACCCGACCTCGATCACGCCGTGCACCGGTTCGATCCGCATCAGCGCCGCTGTGCCCATCGCCTCGCCGCTGCCAGGATCCACGATAGCGAAGTGGAGAGGGTCGGTGCTCGCTGCCGCCGCGCCGACGAACGCGCGACACGCAGTGAGATCGGCCGGTCGATCGGCGAAGAGGTACGTCCAGTCGCGATCGTCCGGAGCTTCGGAGAAGGCGCTGAACAAGCAGGCCGTGTGGCGGGGCTCGTCGAGCGGCTCGAGCCGACAGTACCGGCCGAGCATCTCGGTACGTGGTGGACGGGTCCGAGTGCTCCAGCCGTCGACGGACGCGCCGATCGGCTGCGCGTAGGAATTGGTCGCTCCGCTCGGCGCGCGCTCCGAATCCCTCTCTGTCATCGATTGCACCAGTGCCGTATGGGGTCGGCCGCTCCGGACGGTGGATACCGCAGGGGCTCCGACGACTGCCGAAAGTATACGTGCGGCTCGCTCGTGCGCACGGGCCGTCAGAGCCTCTCTCCTCAGGCAGAGTCCTTCGCGACACCCTTGCCATTGTCGACCACACCGTCGGTTCTGCCGCTCCCATGACCGTGATCACCCGCGCCAGCCCCCGACGACGGATCCACGATCTGCACCTCCCTCACCTCCGCCTGCGCCTCGGGGCCGACGCCATTCTCGTCCGTGTCGGTGCGATGCCGGTGCCCTCGAGCATGGTGCGACAGCGCCGCCACCAGTGGATCATTCTGGCGGCTGGGCGGGAACGCGGGGACGGACAACACGATGCTCTGGGTGGGCAGCACGTCGCGCCACTCGCGGATGAGCTGCTTGTAGGCCTCGCCGACGGGCCGGATCTTCCGGTCCAGGTCATACAGCCCGCGTGGGTTCACGTTGCCGTTCGGCTCTCGGAGCAGGGTGTCCCAGTCCACCTGGTCCGTCAGCGAGTACCAGGTGAATCCGACGATCGGCACGCCGTCGTTGCGCACACGGAGCACGTTCGCCCACTCCTTTCGCAGCCAGCACACCGCCTCGTCACCGCGCGGTCCCTGATCGAGATTGGTCTCCGTGTGCATGACGGGGAGACGATAGCGCTGGTAGTACTCGCTGGTGATCACGTGATAGCCGAAGATCTCGCCGGAACTGCGGCTGCCGCCCGCCGCGTCCACGAGATGCTCGTTCGTGAGGTAGTAGTCGTTCCCCATGATGCAGTGGTGCTTCAGCGTCTGGCTGATGAAGAACTTGTACTCCTCGCGCGTCATCCCGTTGTCCAGCAGGTAGACGTACATCTCGGACGACACGCGCCGACCGTAGTTGAGATCCAGCGAGATGAAGCGGATCTCGTTCATCACTTCGGCGCTGCCGATCGCCGCTGGAGAGTCGGCGTGGAAATACTCCGTCGACTCGCTCTGGATGAAGATCGCGTCCGGGCGCACGCCGAGGATCGCGTGCATGGCGAGAACGTTCGCGCGCGCCAGATGCTTGAGCGCGGTCACGAAGCTGCGGTCGGTGGACAGCTCCTCGTTCCACCAACCGTAGCGCGCCGAGAAGAGCGCGCAGATGTAGATCTCGTTCACCGGCGTGTAGAACTGCACCCACGGAAAGCGCTCTGCGAACGCCTGAGCGTACTCGGCGAAGAGTGCGGGGAAGTCCGGGTTCTGGAAAGTGCCGATCCAGTCGGGCACACCGAAGTGGCAGAGATCCACCATCGGCGTGATGTCTCGCCGCTTCAGCTCCGCGAACGTCTCGTCGGCGAAGGACCAGTCGTATCGCCCGGCGCCGAGCCAGGTGGTGTGCAGCGGCGGCCCATACCGCAGGTGGTTCACGCCGAGATCCTCGACCAGATCGAAGTCCGTGCGCCACTTGTCGTAGTGGCCGCACAGCGCCATCTGGTCCACCCGCCAGCTCCCGCCGCGAATGGTCGGGTAGCTGTTCTCCACGCCGGTGGCGAACATGAAGTACGTGTTGATCGGTGCGTTCGACATCGCGGCAGGGGAGAGGGGCGCGAACGGCAGTCGCAGGGGTCGTGCCTGATACCCCTCGGCTAGCTGCTCACTCTTTGTTCGCGATCGGGAGTGAGACGCTGAACGAGGCTCCTTCGCCGACCTCGGCTGCGATGGTGACGTCGCCGCCCATCGCGCGCGCCAGTCGCCGGCTGATCGCGAGCCCCAACCCGGTGCCTTCATGGCCGCTCGTGAGGGTACGTCCGAGCTGTACGAAGGGCGCGAAGATGGCATCGTGCGACTCGGAGGGCACTCCCGGACCGGTGTCCTGCACCGTGACCACTGTCACTCCGTCGGCGGCGGTGCAGGTGACCGTGACGCGGCCTGCCGGCGGCGTGAACTTGACTGCGTTCGCCAAGACGTTCAGGAGCACCTGCTCGGCCCTCGTCCGGTCGACGTGGACGAGCAGACCGGGCGGACATTCATTCACGGTGAGCGTGATCCCGCGCGCGAGCGCCTGC
>JAYUTY010000547.1:0-2763 GCA_043754875.1 Gemmatimonadota bacterium | reverse complement strand
TTCGGAAGACGAAGCGCGAGCTTCATCAGCGGCCCAGCAAGGAACGATGGTACACGCCCGATCTCCAGTACTGGCGCAACGATTACGGCGCGCTCGATGTCCCCGCGGTACTGTGCAATCCAGGCGGCGATCGTTCCGCCTGCACTCACGCCCACGACCGTGACCGAGTCGCCGAGCCCAACCGCTACATCTACCGCTGAGTCGGCATAGTGCCACAACTCTTCCGCGGTCAGCCCCGCCAGTGACGCCACGGTGCCGTTGCGTTCCGCGTGATGCGGAAGCCGAGGGACATAGACATTGTCGCCTGAAGCGAACAGGCGCGCGGCGAGGTGCTCGTACTGCTTGGGAGAGTTAGTCAATCCGTGCAGGAGGATCACGGCGCGGCGTGTCGGACCGCCATGGGTCAGGAGCACCGAGCGGCCCCCTGACGCAACGACAAGATCATCGGTCTGCTGCTGCCGAGCGACACGTCCGATTGCCTCCCTGTAGTCTCGGGCCGGCTTGGCGAGCGAATGGAAGTGGCGGGTGTGGTACGGAATGACGGCGGCGAGCGCAATCAGAAGCGTCACACCGAAGAGGGCCCCAGCTACCCATGGCATCTCCAAATGTAGTCGTTACTCGTTTCCGGCCGGGTACGGTTCATCGTATTCCAAAGTGTCAAGACGCTGCCGCATCAGACGGACACGCGGTAGACTCGAATCGACGAATTGCAGAAACAACGATGACAGCACGCGATTGCGGGCCATGGTCCAAGACGGCTGTCAGGCAAACACCGACACTTCGCCGCGCGACTCCCGAGAAACTGGAGGTCTGGTTCATGTCCGCTAACGAGACGTCCAGCAGGCACGCACGCCATCTGGCCGGGCGACGACAGGGACGTCCCGAGCTCGGTGACTTTGCCATCGAGGCTGTGTCGACATGCATATCGGCAAGGTCTGCATGATCGGTGAGACGAGCCGTTCGCTCGACGGCGCTCGTGTACCCCGATGATCCTCGGAGCACCGCCGATCATCGTCGCGCAACACCTCGCCGTCGCCGCCGTAGCGGGACTCGCCATCGGCGTTGAGCGCCAGTGGTCTGGGCACGCCAGTGGACCAGACGCGCGCTTTGCCGGCGTTCGCACGTTTCTCCTGCTCGGTCTGCTCGGCGGAATCGCTGGTTGGTTCGCGTGCGAAGGGATGCAGATTGTTGCGGCCTCGCTCGTGGTCCTCGGAGGCGCACTCACGGTGGTCGCCTACACGATCGCCGGGCAACGAAGCGCGGCCTCCATCGACGGCACGACCGAAGTCGCCGCGCTCGTCGTGCTTGCGATCGGGTTCACCGCGGGTCTCGGGTATATGGCAATGGCCGGTGGCATCGCCGCCGTCATCGTGCTCGTATTGGCGGAGAAGACGCGTATCCACGCGCTGCTCGGACGGATCGACGAAATTGAGCTGCGAGCGGGCCTGCAGTTCGCTGCGCTCGCGCTTGTGGTGCTCCCGATTCTGCCCGAGGGCCCATTCGGGCCCTGGGGCGGGATCAAGCCACGGGGATTGTGGACGATCGTGGTGATCTTTTCGGGCCTGAACTTCCTTGGCTACCTCGCGCGACGCAGCATTGGTGCGGAGCGTGGCTACGGAGTGACTGGGCTCCTTGGGGGCGGCGTCTCCTCAACGGCGGTCACGCTCGAGTTCTCACGCACGAGTCGCGGAGAGGCGAACGTCGGCGACGCACTCGCGATCGGCGTCATTGGAGCATGCACGGTGCTGCTGCCGCGCGTCATGCTCGTGAGCACCGCGCTGAATCGTGAGGTGGCGCGATCGCTCATACCGTACCTGGTGCCCGCGTTCCTCGTAGGGGCGATCATCGTCGCGCTCGCGCTGCGACGACCCGCGACGGGCGCGCCGCCACCCCGAGATATAGGGAACCCGCTCCGGCTCGGATCAGCCATTCAGATGGCGGTGCTATTCCAGCTCGCTCTCACTGCCAGCTCACTTGCGGCACAGTACTGGGGAAGGGGGGGCGTGATCAGCTCGGCCGTCGTCCTGGGCCTGACCGACATGGACGCACTGACCGTGTCGATGAATCACCTCGGCACCTCGTCGGACAGGGTTTCCCTCGCCGCGCGTGCGATCGCTGTCGGTGTGCTGACCAACACGGTGTTCAAGGCGTCTCTCGCGGCTGTCGTCGGGCGAGGCCGATTCCGCTGGCTCGTACTGGCGGGGCTTGCAGCACTCGCCGCCGCCTCCGTGGTGGGGCTGTGGATCGGCACGCGCTTTGGCGCATGAAGTCCGAGAGGCGCACACGCACGTTTCCGCACGACGGCTACTCGACTGCGACCGCGCGCGGTGTGCCGTACCCGGGCGCGGATCTGCCCGTGCAGCGCGCATTGGTGATGGTGTCCGCCGTCGCGAGGCGTCGGCAGGCCCTCCTGGATCTAGTGTCGATCACCTCCAGCCTTCACGCCTGCAAAAAAGCACACCTTTAGTCGCGGTGCCGACGGCCCTTCACGTCCAGTCGGGCTGAACGAGATTGCGTGGTGGCATTCGAGCAGAACGGTTGTGAGCTCGAGCGCCGATATTGCACGTGGCGCATCCGCCGGCTTGCCCTCGAACTAGATCTCACCGGCCGGCCCGTAGCGTTCGCTCGTGAGTTCGCTGCAGTGTCTGTCGACGAGGATCAGACGCTTGAACTGTCCTGGAGAAATCGACAGGACGCTGGACCGCTCGGCCTCCTTCGGCTCACTCGAGCCGCCGCGCGCGGCACTCTGCGGCAACCGGCGTG
>JAYUTY010000546.1:0-8167 GCA_043754875.1 Gemmatimonadota bacterium | reverse complement strand
CGCGCGTGACGTCCTTCGTGCGCGCGATGGAGCGGAAGTGCCGCACGCGGTCGCCCAGCGAGCGCCCCTTCCCGACTGTCGCGGCGGTGACGATCGCGAGCCGCAGCCGCTGGTGCCAGTCGACGAGCTTCATCCGCGGCTTGACGTACCGGTCGTCGGCGCCGAACAGCGAGGCCATGCGCCCCGCATTGCTCGAGCAGCCGGCGTCCTTGAGCAGGATCGCGTAGTACAGCGCCGAGCACTGGGCGGGGTCGATGCCGGCCTCGGCCGCCAGACGCATGCCGATGAGGCAGCTGCGCGCCGTGTGCCCGGCGGGCGCTCCTTCCGTGAGGTCGAGCGCAAACGAAAGCGCCGACAGCACCTCCGAGAGGCTGATGCGCTCGGACGTGACGGCGATGTACGAGGGGGCGGATGCGGGCGCGGCAGTGCTCATGGGCTACCGTGAATACGATCCAGCGGACGGTTGGTCTCTGGCCGCCGCCCGCACCGTGACCTGGTTCCTCGCGTCGGTGCCGAACTTCGCGCGCGGCATTCCTGGGCGCGCGGCCGGCCCCTTACGTTGCGAGATGCGTGTCCTGCCCTCGAGTGCCCCGCGGTCGCCCGCGCGACGCCTGCCGCTCGCCGTCCTCGCCACCTTCCTCCTCACGCCGCCTGCCGCGCGGGCGCAGGACAGTGCGCGCGCTCCACATCCCGTGCTCCCGCCGGTGCGCGTGACCGCAACGCGCGAGGGGCCGAGGCCGGCGGTCGAGCTGCCGTATGCGCTCACGGTCACGCGTCCCGATTCGCTCGCGGCCGCGCGCCGCCTCGGCGTGGACGAGCTGCTGTTCGCCGTGCCCGGGGTAGCGCTCGCCAACCGGCAGAACCCGGCGCAGGATCCGCGCATCAGTATCCGTGGCTTCGGCGCGCGCTCGGCCTTCGGTGTGCGCGGCGTGCGCGTGCTGCAGGACGGCATCCCGGCCACCCTCCCCGATGGGCAGACGCCGGTGGACGCGCTCGACATCGAGGGCGCCGACCGCGTCGAGGTCGTGCGCGGGAGCGCCGCATCGCTGTACGGCAACGCCGCCGGTGGCGTGATCGACATCCGCTCGGCCGCCCCGTCGCGGCTCTTCACTCCGTTCGCACGTGTGATCGGTGGCAGCTCGTCGCCCACGATCACGGCCGCCGGGGCGAGCGGCACCGCCGGCGCGCTCGGCCTCACGTCGTCGATCACGCGCATCGTCGGGCGTGGCTACCGCGAGTACTCCGACCAGCGCGCGGCGCGTGGCGCGCTCCGACTTCTCCTCACGCCCGGTGGCGCCGACGCGCGCTCCACCGCCACGTTTGCCGTGCGCGTGTTCGACGTCGATCGTGCGGAGAGCCCGGGCGCCCTCACCCGTGCGCAGCTCGAGTCCGACCCGCGCCAGGCCGATGCGCTGAGTGTGCGCAAGCGCGCCGGCAAGACGGTGCGGCAGGGCGATCTCTCGCTCGCCGCCTCGCACGCGCTCGGCGATGCCGGCAGCCTCGACGCGGCGGTGTTCGCGAGCACGCGCACTCTCGCCAATCCGCTCACCTTCGCCATTGTCGACGTGGCGCGCGCGAGCGGCGGCGCCACGCTGCGCGCGAGCGACGTGCTGGCGATCGGCGGCCGAGCGCTGCGACTCAGCGCCGGCGGCGACGCGCAGTGGCAGAACGACGACCGTCAGGAGTCGGAGAGCTGCATCGCCGTCATCAGCAGCGCGGGGTGCGCGGCCGGCGGACCCGAGCGCGGCGCGCTGCGCAAGAACCAGCGCGAGCTGGTCCAGAGCGCCGGCCCGTTCGCGCGCGCGGAGCTCTCGCTCGCGCCGTGGCTGATCGCGTCGGCAGGCGTGCGTGCCGACGCCGTGCACTTCCGGCTGCGCGACCGCCTCGTCTCCGGCACCAACCCGGACGACTCGGGAGAGCGCACGCTGCGTGCGGTGAGCCCGTCGGCGGGGCTCGTCTGGCGCGTCGCTCCGCTCGCATCCGTGTACGCGAGCGCGTCGTCCAGCTTCGAGACGCCGACCACCACGGAGCTCGGCAACAAGCCGGACGGCTCGGCGGGAATCAATCCCGACCTCCAGCCGCAGCGGACGTTGACGCTCGAGATCGGCAGCAAGGGAGTGGTGCCGATGCTCGCCGTGCGCTGGGACGTCGCCCTGTTCGAGGCGCGCGCGCGCGACGAGCTGGTGCCGTTCGACATTCCTGACGGCGCGGGCCGACGCTATTATCGCAACGCCGGCCGTACGCTGCGGCGTGGCGGCGAGGTTGGCCTCGAGGCCGAATCGGGGCCGCTCACCCTGCGCTCGGCGTACAGCTACTCGCGCTTTCGCTACGTCACCTATCAGGTCGGCGCGGTCTCGTATGCCGGCCGTCGTATCCCGGGTGTGCCGGAATCGGCGCTCGCCTCCATACTCGCGTTCCGCCACGGTTCCATGACGCTCTCTGGCACGGCGGACGTCGCGACCGCCGTGGACGTGGACGACGCGAACAGCGCGCAGGCCGCCGGCCGGACGATCTTCGGACTCGCGCTCGGGACGTCGCTGAACATGGGCGGCGTGCGCCTCGCGCCTCTGGTCGCGCTTCAGAACCTCACGGACGTGCGATCCGTCGGCTCGGTCAGCGTGAACGCGACAGGGGGCAAGTTCTTCGAGCCGGCGCCCGGGCGCCTCCTGCTCGTCCGCCTCGCCCTCGCCCGCGACGTCGTGCCCTGAGCGCCCGTCGGCTGGGCGACGACGTGAGGCCCAGGGTGTCGGTCTCGGTTGTGTCCAATCGCCGGCTGAGGGTGTCCTCTGTGGTACAGGCCGCAGCACGGCCACCTCCAGCACGCGTAGCCCTCTCCGCTTCCCACCCGTCATGCGACGCGCCCCCACCGGCCTCCGCCTGCTCTGTCTCCTGCTCCCCACTGCCTGCCGCAGTGCGGGCGTGGCTGCGCCGCCGGCGGACGCCATCGTCGAGGGGCGCGTCGCGCCTGGGGTGCACAGCGACACGACCGATGCGCCCGCGTCGATTCTCGTCAGCCGCGCGCCCTGGTCGCTGCACACCCGGATCGAGGAGCGGCAGGATTTCTGGAGTGACATCGCGGTGCTCGACCTGCCGAGCGCCGACCGCGCGGCGACCACGGTGGACGAGCACACCTTCGTCTTCGCGATGCGCACCCTGTTGGGCGGCGTGCCCGACGATGCTGCCGTGGCGTTCGGGGCACTCTATTCCCAGGCGCGCGATCCGGTCCTTCGCTCCCGCGCGCGCATCGGGCTGACGATGGCGCTCTCGTGGCGCTCCGACTGGCCGACGATCGCCTCGATTCCCACTCGCACCAGCACGGCCGATGCGCTCGATGCCCGGAGCGACGACGGCGCGCTCGAGGCAGGAGTCGAGCGCTGGGCGCGCGCGCTCGCCGCGATGCCGTCGCCGGTGCTCGACCTGCCCGATGGCACCGTGACCGTGCCGATGCGTCGCAGTGCGTTCGGCACACCGGTCATCACCGTGACGATCAACGGCCGCCCACACGAGTTCTGGCTCGATACCGGCGCGAGCATGACGGTCCTCTCGGCGCGCGTCGCCCTCGACGCGGGAGTCGGCCTCGCGTCGACGGACACGCTGGCTCTCGGAGTCGTGGCGGGGCAGATCCCGGCCCGCGCGGGCTTCGTCGACTCGCTGTCCATCGGCGCCGTGCGCGTGCGCGCGCTCAGCGTGGCGGTCGTCAACTCCGACGTGCTCCGCCTGGACCGGCGCGTCGTGAACGGTCGGGTGGAGGAGGTGCCGGTCGACGGCGTGATCGGCACGGACATCCTTCGCCATCTCGACCTCGTCCTCGATGCGCGAGCCGGCACGGTGACGATGAGCCGACCGCGCCACGACGCGCGCGCGAGGCCGATTGCCGCGCGCAACCTGTTCTGGATCGGCTTTCCCGTCGTGCGCCTCGTGACGCGCGACGGCCGGCCGATGCTCTTCGGACTGGATACGGGCGCCGAGAACAGCTACGTCACCACGGCGTTGCTTCGGAAGCTGCCGGACACCCCGGTCGCTGCGCGCCGCGGCAGCCTCGGGGGCCTCGGCGGCGAGCAGCAGAAGACGCAGTGGGTCGCCCGCCGGATCGCGCTCAGCGACGGCAGCTATGCACTCGACCTGCGCAACATTCCCGTCGCTCCCGAGCGCCGATGGACGTTCTTCACCTTCGATGGGATGATCGGCGCCGACGTGGCGCTCGCGAGCCGGATGCACCTCGACTTCGAGAACGGCATCTTCGACATCCATGCGAGTGCGCTCGATGACGCGGGCATCATCGTGAAGTAGCGGCACCGCCGACTATTCTTCTCCGCCATGCTCCACTTCTTCACGCGCATGGTGGCCGACTACGGCTATCTCGCCGTCGTGCTGATCGTCGCCGCGGAGGGATTCGGCATCCCGTTGCCGGGCGAGACGGCCGTGGTGACCGCGGCAGCGTTCGCTGCGGGCGGCACGCTCGACGTGTACGGCGTGGCGCTCGCCGCCACCCTGGGCACGCTCATCGGCGGAACTGGTGGCTACTGGATCGGTCGCCGGGGAGGACGCCGGCTGCTCGAGCGCCACGGGCACCTGATCCGTCTCGACGCGACGCGGCTGGCGCGCACAGAACGCTACTTCACCGAGCACGGCATCAAGACGGTGTTCATCTCGCGCTTCGTCGCACTGCTGCGGATCTTCGGCTCGCTGCTCGCCGGCGTGGCGCACATGCCGTTCGCGACCTTCAGCATGGTCAACCTCGCCGGTGGCGCGCTCTGGGCGGCCACGTTCAGCGCGCTCGGCTACCTGTTCGGCCGCAACCTTCCCAGGCTGGAGCATCGCCTGGGCGAGGTGGCGATCGTGATCAGCGTGCTCGTCGTCGGTGCGCTGGTCGTGTATTTGGTGCGGCGGCGGCGCGCGACGGTGGCATAGCGCACCCGACATCGCCGGATCTTCCGCTCAGGGCTTGGCCACGCCGATCGCCTCCCCGAGGAAACCGAGCATCGTATCCAGCGCGAGCTGCGCGCCGAGCCCGCCCGGCACCATGTCGAAGCCATGCTCCGCCCATGGCAGCTCCACGGCCACCACGCGCACTCCGGCACCACGAAGCGCCGCTGCCGCGCCGCGATTGAACTCCGGCTTCACCAGGTGATCGCGCCCGCCGAAGAGGAGCAGCACGCTCGGCAGCCCCGCGCGCACGAACGTCGCCGGCGATGCGTCGTGATACTGCGCCGGCTGCTCTTCCGGCGGACCGCCGAGGAAGTCGCGCAGCACCTGGCGCACGTCGATCGGATCCGGCACCGGCAGGTCGCGGTAGCCCTCCGCGAGATCGTACGGAGCGTAGAGCGCGATCACCGCGCGCACGGGTACCGTGGCCTCACCGCTGTCGGCGGTAAACGCCGCCAGCTCGGCCAGCTGTCCCCCCGACGAGCGGCCCAGCAGCGCGAGATGTGTCGCGTCGATGCCCCAGGCAGCGGCGGAGTCGCGCACGAGCGTGAGCGAACGGCGCACGTCGTCGAGCTGCGCGGGAAAGCGCGATGCGGGCGCATGCCGGTAGTCGACTGCCACCACCGCATACCCGTGCGACGCGAGCGCCCGGCTCACGTTGGCGCTCTGCGTCGCGTCCCCACCGCGCCACGCGCCGCCGTACACCACGACGACGGTCGGGCGACGCGACGCGCCGCCGAGCGTGTAGAGCTGCAACGCGAGAGGCGCCCCGTCGGCGGCGCGGTATGCCACGGAGCGCGTGGTCACCGCGCGCGCTACCGGCAATCCCGCGACCGCGACGACGGGCGAGAAGGCGACGGGATCGTCGTCTCCCCCGAGCTGCCGTCGCGCCGACGCTGCAGCGCGCCGAAACTCCACGAGCGGACGTAGCGAGGCACTGGCAACGGCGAGCAGCAGCGCGATCGTGGCGGCGCGCAGCGATCCACGGCCACGCAGCAGCACGAACGCAACGAGCGCCCACACCAGCGCCGCCAGCGCGACGAGCGGCGAGAGCTCGCTCGCCACCAGCGTCCCCACCAGCATCGACATCGTGCGAGGCGCGGTCAGCGCGAGCGCGGTGAGCAGCGCCAGCACGACGGTCATGCCGAGAACGAACGCAACGATGCCTCGGCCGTGTCGCGAGGTGAGAGGGGCGTGCGGCATCTGAGCGCCCTGCCTGGAAGGAGAGTGATGGTGCGAGCGCGGCACCCGCAGTGATGCCCCCATCTTCTCAACGCACGATGGGTGCTGCCCGCTGTCGCGCGCCCTACGCTCCTGGTATGCTCCTTGACTGTGCCACTCCACACCATGCCTTCCCGATGGCCTGACCGGCTCTGGATCGTTCGTCACGGCGAGAGCGCCGGCAACGTGGCGCGCGATGCCGCCTACGCTGCTGGCCTGCCCGTGATCGACATCGCCGAGCGCGACGTCGATGTGCCGCTCAGCGCGGCGGGTGAGGCGCAGTCCTCCGCGCTTGGCCGCTGGTTCGCCGCGCAGCCACCCGATGAGCGTCCCACCGTCGTGCTCGTCTCGCCGTATCTGCGCGCACGCCGCACCGCGGCACTCATCCAGGAAGCCGGCGGTGTAGAGCCGACTTCGCCTCTGGTGATCGACGAACGGCTACGCGAGAAGGAGTTCGGGATCCTTGATCGGCTCACGCGCGTCGGTATCGAGCAGCACTATCCCGACCAGGCGCTGATGCGCCAGCGGCTGGGCAAGTTCTACCACCGGCCGCCTGGCGGCGAGAGTTGGTGCGACGTGATCCTCCGGCTGCGCAGCGTGCTCGACTCGGTCAGCCTGCACCATAGCGGCGAGGGTGTACGCGTGCTGATCGTGGCGCATCAGGTGATCGTGCTCTGCCTGCGGTACCTGCTCGAGGAATTGACGGAAGACGAGATTCTCGCGATCGACCGCGAGGGCGACGTCGCGAACTGCGGCGTCACCTGCTACGCACGAGTGCAGGAGCGGGACGACGGCACCGCGCTCGCGCTGCGCAGCTACAACTTCGTCGCGCCCCTGAAGGCAGCGGGTGCGCCCGTGACGCGCGAGCCCGACATGCCGGCTGGCGCCAAGTGACGGCAGCCCGGGGCGCACGTGCGACGCGCGTGGAAGGCGGGACGGCTGCGCGCGCCGTGACGCGTGCGTCGCTCGCGCGCATGCCGCTGCCGCACCCCGACGCGGCCGGCGACAAGGACGCACGCGGCCGCGTGCTGGCGGTCGGCGGGAGTGCGAGCGTGCCGGGCGCGATCCTGCTCGCCGGCGTCGCCGCGCTCCGGGCCGGCGCCGGCAAGCTCCAGCTCGCGACCGTCGCGAGCGTCGCGAGCGTCGCGCCCGCGCTCGGCCCGCACGCCGGAGAGATGGCGTCGCTGCTGGGGATGCCGAAGGAGGCGGTGGAGGAGTCACCTGCCGATGTCGCGCGCGAGGCGGCGCGGCGGTTCGGCGCGGTGGTGGCGCTCAAGGGGGCGGTCAGCTGGATCGCGACGCCGGAAGGGGTGCTTCATCGCTACAGTGAGGGCACCGTCGGGCTCGCGACGTCGGGGTCGGGCGACACGCTTGCCGGGATCGTCGCCGGTCTCGCGGCGCGCGGAGCGAGCGCCGAATGTGCCGCCGTCTGGGGTGCGTTTCTGCATGGTGCTGCCGGTCGTGTCCTGGCGCGCCGGCTCGGCCCGATCGGCTTCCTGGCGCGCGAGCTGCTGGACGAGGTGCCGCGGCTGCTACATACGACGCCACGATGAGCGCTCGCCCCACGTCGGCCCGCATGGTCCTTCGTGCGCTCGCGCTGCGCTGTCCCAACTGCGGTGGACGCGGGATCTTCGACGGCTACACCACGCTCCGCGAGCACTGCCCGACGTGCGGACTCCGTCTCCTTCGCGGAGAGAGCGACTATTTCATCGGGGCGTACCTGCTCAACCTCGTCGCCGTTGAGTTGCTGTTCGCGATCGCGCTCGCCGTGATCATCATCGCGACGTATCCGAACACGCCGTGGACGCTGGTGCAGTGGGGCGGGCTCGTGCTGATGGTTACGGGGGCTGTGGTGTGCTACCCGTTCTCCAAGTCGCTCTGGCTGGCGGCGGATCTGATCTTCCGTCCGATGACCGACGACGAGATGGCGTGGCATCATGCCGGCGGGGAGCACGGAGATCGGGAGTTGCCGCACATCTGAAGGCGGCAGCGAGGGCAGCTGTGACGACGGGGCTCGGCC
>JAYUTY010000545.1:0-2772 GCA_043754875.1 Gemmatimonadota bacterium | reverse complement strand
TGCTCCCCTGGCTCGACAACGCGGTGCCGGGCCGGCACGGGCGGACGCCGAATCCCTTGAGCGCCGTGTCGCGCTGGAAGCTCCTCGACAACCTGCGGCGCAGCCTGACTCCGGTCATGTCGCTGGCATGGATCGTCGCGGCGTGGACGGTGCTGCCGAATGCGGGAATGGGCTGGATGACGGCGATCGCCATCGCGCTCACGCTGCCGTGGACGGCGCCCCTGCTCGTTGCGGCGTGCCGCCCGCCGCGCAACGAGACCTGGCGTCCGTACTACGCCGCGCTGATCGGCGATGCGAAGAGCAGCGCGCTGCAGATCCTGATCGCACTCGTCATGCTGCCGCACCAGGCGTTCGTTGCAGCCGACGCCGTCGTCCGTACGCTCGGCCGCGTGTACCGTTCGCGCCGGAACATGCTTCAGTGGCAGACGGCGTCGCAGGCCGAACAGGCGAGCCAGAGCGGGCGCGGGCCCGCATGGATCCGCATGCGCTCGTCCGTCGTGATCGCCGCGCTCCTGCTTCTGCCGATGTGGTGGATGTCGGCGACGCGCGGCACCAGCGCGGACGGCTGGCTCTTCCTCGGCCTGCTCTCGGCCTGCTGGCTGCTCGCGCCCGAGGTGGCCGTGGCGCTCAGCGCCCCGCGCGTGCGTCCGGAGCTCGAGCTCTCGCCCGCCGGCCGTGCCGTCTCCGAGCGCTACGCGCGCGAGCACTGGCGCTACTTCGAGACGTTCGCGACCGAGGCGACGCATTGGCTGATCCCGGACAACGTGCAGGAGACTCCGGAGCAGGTGATCGCGTTGCGCACCTCGCCGACCAACATCGGGCTCCAACTCCTGGCGACGATGTCCGCTCGCGACCTCGGTCTGATCGATACGGTCGGGATGCTCGACCGGCTGGAGCGCACGCTCGACACCGTGGATGCGCTGCCGAAGGTGCGCGGTCACCTGATGAACTGGTACGATCTCCGCGATCTCCGCGTGCTCGAGCCGGCGTACCTCTCGGCAGTGGACTCGGGGAATCTGGCCGGCCATCTGATCGCACTCGCCGCTGGCTGCGCGGAGCAGCGCGACGCGGGTGCGGCGGAGCAGCCCAGGCTCACGCGCGTGGCCGAGCGGGCGCGCGCAATCGCCATGGCGATGGACTTCACCCTGTTCTACGACGCACGCCGCCGGCTGATGTCGATCGGGTACGACGCGGGGTCGGGGCAGCTCGATGTCTCAGCGTACGACCTGCTCGCGTCGGAGGCGCGGCTCGGCAGCTTCATCGCGGTCGCGAAGGGCGACGTGCCGGCGGAGCACTGGTTTCACCTCGGCCGTACGCTCACGACGGCGGATGGTGCCACGGCACTCGTGTCGTGGAGCGGCAGCATGTTCGAATACCTGATGCCGCTGCTCGTCATGCCCTCGCGTCCTTTCTCCCTGCTCGACCAGACGCATCATGCGTCCGTGCGGCGACAGATCACGTACGCTACGAAGCGTGGCGTACCATGGGGGATGTCCGAGTCGGCCTACAATCTCCGTGACCGGCACGAGACCTATCAGTACCGGGCGTTCGGCGTCTCCAATCTCGGGCTCAAGCGCGGGCTGGTTGACGATCTCGTCATCGCGCCATACGCGAGCGCACTCGCGCTCGCCGTCGCGCCGCACGAGGCACTCGACAATCTCCAGGAGCTCGAGCGGCGCGGGGCGTTCGGGCCGTACGGCTTCTACGACGCGGTGGACTACACGCGCACCGAGCCGGATGGCGCGGGCGCGGTGGTGCGGACGCACATGGCGCATCACGTGGGGATGTCGCTCGTGGCGCTCACCAATGCGCTCACCATCGAAGCGGGCGGGGGGATCTGGCCGCGCCGGTTCCTGACCGATCCCGCCGTCCGGGCGGCCGCCCTCCTGCTCGACGAGCGTGTGCCGCGCAGCTATGCCACGCAGCCAGCGCAGGCGGAGCAGACGACGAGTCGGCGTGCACGGCCGGCGCGTGTGCGCGGCGTCACGCGCGAGTACGATGATGCCTCCACGAGTGAGCCGCACACGGGCGTGATCGGCGGACAGGACTACAGCGTGCTGCTCACGAATGCGGGCGCCGGCTACAGCCGCGCCGTCGGGATGGACGTCTATCGCTGGCGTGCCGACGCGACGAAGGACGAGACGGGCCAGTGGATCTACCTGCGCGACTGTACCACGGGGGCAGTCTGGTCCGCGGCGCACCAGCCCATGCGCGCGCCGGCGAGCGCATACCATGCGTCGTTCTCCACGGATCGCATCGTCTTCACTCGCACGGACGGCGAGGTGCAGACGCGTACGGAGATCGTCGTCGTGCCGCGCGAGCGGGCAGAGATCCGTCGAGTGATCCTCACCAACAAGTCACGCGTCGCGCGAGAGATCGAGCTGACGAGCTACGCGGAGGTCGTGCTCACCGATCCGGGCGCTGACCGCGCGCATCCCGCATTCCAGAACCTGTTCGTCGAGACCGAGTGGGCGCCGACGCTCGGCGCGGTGCTCGCGAGCCGCCGCCCACGCTCGGCCGACGAGCATCCGCCCTTGTGCGTCCACGTGGTGGCCACCGGCTCGGAAGCGCGCGGCGAGGTCACCTGCGAGACCGATCGCGCGCGCTTCCTTGGCCGGGGTCGGACGGTGCACGAGCCGAGCGCGATGGATCACATGGGCGCGCTGTCGTGCACGGCGGGTGGCGTGCTCGATCCGATCGTCTCACTACGCGTGCGCGTTCGCCTCGAGCCCGGCCGCTCGGCCACGGTCGCCTTCACGACGGTCGTCGCCG
>JAYUTY010000544.1:0-2774 GCA_043754875.1 Gemmatimonadota bacterium | reverse complement strand
TGGCCGAGTACGTACGCGAGCAACTGCCGGCCGAGCTCGTGTTCGATGTCGCGATCCCGCGCACGATGGCCTCGATCGACGCGTTCGCCGCTGGCCAGCCCATCATACTGCGCTCGCCGGACGATGCAGCGGCCAAGGCGTACCAGCAGCTGGCGGAGCTGCTCGACCCCAAGCTGCAGTGATGCGTGCGCAATTCGCGGTACTCGGCGTGCTCGGCGCATTCGGCGTGGTGCTGGCCTGCGGAGAGGTGCCCACGCTTCCCGAGGGGATCGCCTACGTCTCGCCCGTGCTGCTGCCGTCGCCAGCCGTCGCCGCCGGCGACACGCTTAGGGACAGCACGGGAAAGGTGGCAGCGCTGCGCCTCGTCGCCTACGACCGGAACGATCAGCCCGTTTCCGGTACGACAGCCAACTTTCTTGTCACACGAGTCCCCTCGCCGCTCACGATCGACGCGAACGGCATCGTGGTCGCGCAGGATACGGTTCCATCCTCGGCCCCCAGTGTGGTCGGTCAGATCGGCGAGCGGCTGCAGACCGCTCCGACGGCGCTGCTCATCGTCCCACAGCCGGATTCGCTGCAGCGCGTCGCCGGCACGGATACGCTGTCTGCGCCGGCCGGCACCTCGAACGCGCTCGCCGTGACCGTCACCGGGCTGCGACGCGGTGCCAGAGTTCCCGTGCAGGGAATCATCGTTCGCTATCAGATCACACGCCTCCTGCCTGGCGGCGCGGTGGACTCCACGCTCTATCGGCTGCAGGATGACGGGCGCAACTTCCTGCGCAGCGATCCTCGGCTCGCCGTGGACACGACCGATGCGCTCGGTGGCGCCAGCCGCATTCTCCTTGCGGTGCCGGGTGCGTCAGTGACTGCAATCGAGGTGTGCGCCAGGGCGACGAACCTCAGGGGCGTCCCGCTGACGCCGGCCTGCTTCTCGGTCGCCGTCAAGCGGTAGTTCCGGCGCTGCAGTGGCGTCGTTACCGTCCCTCGTCATATACTCGCGCTCACCCGGCCCGAACGAGGCCGCTCACCTGTTGGAGTCGCGATGATCTCGTCCGGTGGACCGCGCAAGGGCGCGCCAGGCACGCTCGTTCAGCTCTTCTTCAACGCGATCGCGCGCTTCGACAAGCCCGACGCGCTGCAGGTGAAGATCAACGGCGCCTACCAGCCGATCTCCAGCCGCACTCTCGCCGACCGCGTGCGCCATCTGGCGCTCGGGCTCGGCGACCTCGGGATGCAGCCCGGTGACCGCGTGGCCATTCTCTCCGAGAATCGGCCCGAGTGGGCGATCACCGACTTCGCCTGCGTGACCGGCGGGTTCATCGATGTCCCGCTCTATCCCAACCTGCCGGCCGAGCAGGCGGCGTACATCATCCGTGACTCCGGGGCGGTCGTCATCTTCGTGAGCGATGCGTCGCAGGGTGAGAAGATCGCCAAGGTGCGCGAGCGCTGCACGACGCTGCGGCACGTGGTCACGTTCGCGAGCGAGCGTCACGTCGGCGCCGATCACACGATCGCGGAACTCGAGGCCTTCGGCGCCGCGCGAGACGACGAGGCGGCGCGTGCGGCGTATCGGTCGCGCGCGGACGCGGTGCGGCCCGACGATCTGTTGACGCTGATCTACACCTCGGGCACGACCGGCGAGCCGAAGGGGGTCATGCTCACGCACGACAACATCTTCTCCAACGTCATGGCGTCGTCCGACGTGATCCCCTTCGCGGGGAATGACGTCGGGCTCAGCTTCCTCCCGCTCTCGCACATCTTCGAGCGCATGGCGGGGCATTACATGATGGTGCACAACGGCGTCTCCATCGCGTACGCCGAATCGATCGACACGGTGCCGATCGACATGCAGATCGTCCGACCGACGATCGTGCTGTCCGTGCCCCGACTGTACGAGAAGATGTACGCGCGCGTCCTCGAGAACGCGCTGTCGGGCGGCAAGGTGAAGCAGCAGATCTTCCACTGGGCGCGCAATGTGGCCGAGCGCTGGGCCAATGTGAAGCTCGCGGGGGGAGAGCCGAAGGGACTGCTCGCACTACAGTACCGAATCGCGCAGAAGCTGGTCTTCTCGAAGTTGAAGGCCCGGACTGGTGGCCGGCTGCGCTATTTCGTCTCTGGCGGCGCGCCGCTGGCGCCCGAGATCAACAAGTTCTTCTATGCCGCGGGGCTCGTCATCCTCGAGGGCTACGGCCTCACCGAGACGTCGCCGGTGATCGCGGTCAACTCGCCGGAGGCGTTCCGCATCGGCACCGTCGGCAAGCCGCTGGCCGGCGTGGAAGTCACGATCGCCGAGGATGGCGAGATCCTGACGCGCGGTCCGCACGTGATGCAGGGCTACTACAATCGCCCCGACGCGACGAGCGAGGCGATCGACGCCGAGCGGTGGCTCCATACGGGCGACATCGGCGAGATCCACGATGACTACCTCGCCATCACCGACCGCAAGAAGGACATCATCGTCACCGCGGGCGGCAAGAACGTCGCGCCCCAGAATCTCGAGAACGACCTGAAGACGTCGAAGTACGTCTCGCAGGCGATGGTCGTCGGCGACCGGCGGCCCTACATCGCGGCGCTGATCACACTCGACCCGGAGGAGCTGCCGAAATGGGCGGCCGAGCACGGGGTCGAGGGGGACCTCGCGACGCTCGCAGAGAGCGAGCAGGTGCGCGAGCTGATCCAGGGCGTGGTCGACGCCGTCAATGCCGACCGCTCGCGCTACGAGCAGGTCAAGCGCTTCGCGATCCTCCCGCGCGACTTCACGATGGACGACGACG
>JAYUTY010000543.1:0-8200 GCA_043754875.1 Gemmatimonadota bacterium | reverse complement strand
GGAGCGTGACCGAGTACGCGCTGACCCAGCGGGGGCTGGAGAGCTCGCGCTTTCTCGACGCGGTGGTGGGCGAGGTGATGGACGAGCCATTTCCCGTGGTAGACGCGACGCAGCAAGTGGAGTCGGTCCAGAAGCTGCTGTCGAAGGCAACGCCGGCAGTGCTGGTGCGGGATGCTGCCGCGTCGATCTATGGCGTAGTGACGCGGAGCGACATGCTCGCCTATCTCATGACGCGATAGTCGGCGCACGGCCCGGATTCACTCGAACGGCATTCCTTTTTCGCGAACTGGTACCGTGCAGATCACCGTACTGATGGGCGGCACCT
This sequence comes from Gemmatimonadota bacterium, assembly GCA_043754875.1. GTDB lineage: Bacteria > Gemmatimonadota > Gemmatimonadetes > Gemmatimonadales > Gemmatimonadaceae > AG11. Next base: position 7,875 of record JAYUTY010000543.1, on the reverse strand, counting down.
CCTCCGAGCGCGACGTCTCGCTCGCGTCCGGCCTGCGCATCGCCGAGGCGCTGCGATCGCGCGGGCACGACGTGCGAACGGTGGACACGGCGAAGGGACCGATCTCCGCCGAGCAGGAGCGCACGATGCTCGCGGCCGGCGGGACCGTGAAGCAGCAGCCGCCAACGCCGGAGGAGCTCGCGCGCATGAATGCCGAATCGGTGGAGGAGACAGCAGCGCGCCTGCCGAGGCGTGGCGAGTGCGACGTCGCCTTCCTGGCGCTCCATGGTGGACGAGGCGAGGACGGGACGATCCAGGCGTTGCTCGATCTCGCCGGCGTGCCGTACACGGGAAGCGGCCATCTGGCGAGCGCACTGGCGATGGACAAGGATCTCTCCAAGCATCTGCTGCGCGCGCAGGGTGTGCAGACGGCGGACTGGATCATGGCGACCGCGGCGCAGCCCGCCCCGGCCGCCGACGCGGTCGAGGCCGCGCTCGGGCTGCCGGTGATCGTGAAGCCATCCAAGCAGGGATCGACGGTGGGGCTGTCGATCGTGAAGCAGCGCGCCGAGCTGGAGCCGGCGATCCGCGAGGCGTTCCGGCACGACGACGAGGTGATGATCGAGCGGTTCATCGCCGGCCGCGAGCTGACGGTGACGATCCTCGGCGGCGAGGCGCTGCCGGTGGGGGAGATCGTCTCGAAGAAGGAGATCTACGATTACGAGGCGAAGTACACACCGGGCATGGCGATCGAGACCTTTCCCGCTGAGCTGACCGTGGCCGAGGCGGCGGCGGCGCAGGAGCAGGCAAGGCTGGCTTTCGCCGCGCTCAAGCTGAGCGGCTGTGCGCGGATCGATTTCCGAATGACGGCCGAGGGCGAGCTGTACTGTCTGGAGGCGAACACGCTGCCCGGGATGACGGGCACCAGCCTGGCGCCGCAGGCGGCAGCGGCGGCGGGGATGAGCTTTCCCGAGCTCTGCGAGCGGATCGCGTTGCTGGCACTGCGGCAGACGTCGCCAGCGGTAGTGCCTCCCTCGTCTGGGGGGGGCGCATAACGATGGCGCGAGATGCGCTACCGAGCGCGAGCGCGGCGCTCGCAGGAATCCCGGCTGGTGTGCAGGCCACTGGTCCGTGGGCAGGCCGACGCCAACTGTTCGTGCGCTTCGCCGGCACGAGCGAGACCGCCACGATCTACACGGCGGATGCGATGCGGAGCGAGGTCGAGCGGCTGTCTGCTCGCTCGCCGTATCATTCGATCGCGATCGTGGGCGGAGATCCGCTCGCCGAGGTGGAGTTTCTCAACGCGGCGTTGGAGGGCAAGCTGCCGCTCCCCGTGATGCTCGACCATGATGGCCAGCGCCCGGAGTCGCTCCCACCGCTGCTGCGTGCGCTAGCGCTCGTGCAGGTGACGCTGAGCGGTCGCGAAGAGGCCGCCGCGGTGGAGCGAATGGCCGCAACGATCGCCTGCGCCGCCGCGGAGCGAGTTGCGCACGCGCTGGTCCTGATCCCGGAGGCCGACGCGCGTGACGACGCATTGTTGGGGATCGTCGAGCAGGCACACCGGGCAAGTGCCGACACGGCGGTCGTCGTGCATCCGACAACGGAGAGCGCGCAATCACGCGACCGTCGCTGGGTGCTCTGGATGGAGCGCGCGATGGCGATTCACGGTGACGTGCGCCTGCTCATGCGTCTTCCACCACCGACGGGGATGCGATGAAGGCCTCGCGCCGCTCTCTCCCCGGAACCCACAACGTGCGCCGCGGTTAGTACGTTGCACTACACAGGCATTACAGAGCGGCGCGCGTGATCGCTGCTTGCGTTCCGCTTCCGCTCAGCCGCTGCACCGCAGCCTAGTCCGATGGCGACTCCCATTCTCTACGACGAGCACGACGAGCACGACGTGCCGCGCCTCACGCGCGGTGTGCAGGCACTGCTCGCGATCAACGTCGCGATGCTGTTCCTGCAGTATACGCTCATCGGCGACGCCGATGCGTTCGCCGTGCTCGGCTTCCAGGAGGGCAGCCTGCAGCGCACGCTGTGGAGCACGGTGACGTACCTGTTCGTGCACTACGGGATCTGGCATCTCGCGCTGAACATGCTCGCGCTCGTGCAGTTCGGGCCCAGGCTCGAGGCGCTGGTGGGGACGCGCACCTTCCTGCTGTACTTCCTGTGGTGCGGCCTCGGCGGGGCCGCGGCGGATCTGCTCTTTCCACACGCGGGGCTGCTGGTGGGCTCGTCGGCCGCGGTGTTCGGAGTGATGTTCGGCTACGTGCAGCAGTGGCCGCGTGACGAGATGACGCTGTTCGGCACCGTGCCCGTGCGCGCCTTTCCACTCGCGGTGCTGTTGATCGGCGCGAATCTGGCGCTCGGCGTGACGAGTGCTGGCGAGGCGGTCTCGGGGGGCGAGCCGCTCACCTACGTGGCGCATCTGGGTGGGCTCGCCTTCGGGTGGCTCTACTTCCACACGCCGCAGCGCGCGAGCATCGACCGGCTGCGCCAGCGCATCTCGCCGGCGCCCGACTACATGGACGACATCCCGCCGCGCGCGATCCCGCGCACGCTGCCGCGCGCCCGGGCACAGCGCGACGAAGTGGACGAGATCGTCGCACAGAGCAACGCTGTCGCGAGTCAGCCGAGGCCGGCCGCGCCGCGTGCGGTGATCACGCCGATGCGTACGCCGGGTGAGGCACGGGTGGCGGAGATGGACCGCGTGCTCGACAAGATCTCGCTCACCGGACTCTCGAGCCTGACGCTCGACGAGCGTACGACGCTCGACGAGATGGCGCGCCGTCTCAAGGGCGAGGGGTAAAAAAAGAGCCCCCTGGACTTGCCAGGGGGCAGTACCGCCAGGCCGTTCTCCCGGCGGCAACGGCCGGTCCAGAGGGGACCGGCACTTCCTCCAACATATGTCAGGCGACGGGCGTCCCGCCAGAGCCAGTTCCGGGTAGATTGCGTCATGCCACGACCAGAGCTGCTGGAGACCTTTCCCAACCCCTATCCGGGGCGGGCCTACACGATCGCGATGCAATGCCCGGAGTTCACGTCGCTCTGTCCGCTCGGGGGGATCGAGACGGACGCCGCCGAGTTGAAGCAGCTCGAGGGGGGTGCACCGGATTTTGCGACGATGCACATCAACTACATCCCTGCCGAGGTGTGCGTGGAGCTCAAGAGCCTCAAGCTCTACCTGTGGAGCTTTCGCAACGACGGGATCTTCTACGAGCGGGCGGTGAACCGGATCCTCGACGATCTCGCCGAGGTCGTGAAGCCGGCGTGGATGGAGGTGGTGGGGGACTTCAATATTCGTGGCGGCATCAAGAGTGTGATCACGGCGCACGTCGGTGCACGCACCGGCGGGTAACGCCTGAAGCGACCGAGAAACAGAACGGGGGTGCCAGCTGGCACCCCCGTTCTGTTTCTCGTGGCGTGGAGATCAGAAGCTGTAGCGTGCCGAGAGCTGCAGCCGATAGTTGGACGAGGCGTTGTTCTGGTTGAACGCCTGGTACGTGGGATCGAAGGTGAAGATCCCCTGCGGGTTCTGGGTGGTGGTGCCGGCGGGAAGTGCGGCGTTGCCCGTGTGCGTGAGCACGACCGTGGCGCTGCAGATCGCTCCGCAGGTGGCGTTCTGGTCGGAGAAGCGCTGCGCGCCCCAGCTCCTGTTCAACAGGTTGCCGAAGTTGATCGCGTCGAGGCGAATCTGAAGGTTCTGGCCGTGGAAGCGGGCCAGCGACTGGGCAACGGAGATGTCCAGCTGATTCGACCAGGGATTGCGGCAGGCATTGCGCGTCATGATGGTGCCGCGTGCTTCCTGCAGGCAGGGGATGCTCGAGATGAAGCTCTCGTACGCGGCTGCCTGTGCCGCAGCCGTCGCGCGAGTGGCGGCCACGGCGCTGTTGTAGCCCGTGAAGAGGATCTCGTTCGCGTCCGTGGCGTTCCTGGGCACGTAGACCAGATCGTTCTGCGACTGGCCGTCGCCGTTCAGATCGCCGGTGGTACCACCGTTGGAGCCGTAGACGTAGTCGTACGGCGCGCCGGAGTTGCCCGTGTAGATGAACGAGATGTCGGTGGCGGTGCGGAAGCTGTAGCTGCCCGTCGCGACGATCTTGTGCGGCTGGTCGTACTTGGAACGAGAGAGAGTGCGGTCCTGCAGGTCGCCGCTGACATCACGCTGGTAGCGGAAGTTGGAGCCGGCCGTGCTGCTCGTGATCGAGGCCACGTCCATGGCGCGCTGGTACGTGTAGGCGAGCGAGCCGTCGAAGTTGTTGGAGAACGACTTCTGGAGCTGTCCCGTCAGGCTGTACGTATAGTCGCCCGAGGAGTTGGTGACGTCGAGCACGGCAGTGCGGCTGCCGACGGTCACCGGGGTCACGCCGGTCGCGGTGAAGTTGCCGTAGATCGTGCGGCCGCGCGCGTCGACCGACTGGGGGCCCTTGAGGGCCAGGTTCTGGTAGAAGGCGTTGTTCTGCGACCGCGAGTACAGCCCCTCGACCGTGGCGATGATCCCGTTCTCGAGGCGATGGTCGAAGCCAAGCGACCCCTTGAGGTATTTGGGGTTCTTGAAGTCAGGGTCCAGCGTGTTGACCGCGGCGCCGAGCGCGACGGTGGCACCGGGCTTCGCGCCGACTGGCGCGCACTGCGTGGGCGCGCTGGCGATGTTCTGCGCGTTGAACGCCGGCGGGGCAAGCGACGTGGCGCCGGTGGAGTTCGGGTTGTTGCAGGTGAGCGACGCGAAGCCGCTGAGCCCGGAGTTGCCGAACGCGTTGGAGATGTAGACGAACGGCGTGGGGCCGCTGAACGAGCCGAGGCCGCCACGGAGCTGGTTGCGCTGATCGCCGGTGACGTCCCAGTTGAAGCCGAGGCGCGGCGAATACTGAGCGTTCTGCGGAATGAAGTTCGTGGAGCGACCGTATTCGGTGAGCACCGGCTCGTTGAGCGGTGGCACGTTGCCGAAGGACGGCTTGTCGATGCGGACGCCGCCGGTGACGGAGAGGGCCGGGGTGATCTGCCAGGCGTCCTGAACGTAGGCGCTGAGCAGTTTCGCGTTGATCGTGGCGAGGCCGCCGTTCGGATCCGTCGGGGCTGGCGCGCTGACGGTGTACGACGACGGGAGCCCGTTGTTCAGCGAGTCGATGCTGCTGAAGGTGTAGCTGCCGATCGAGTTGGCGGCGAACAGGTTGATCGAACGATAGAACAGGTTCTTGGTGCCGAGCGTGATCGAGTGCGCACCGACCGGAATGGTGAGATTGTCGGTGAACTCGAAGGTACGCTGGTCGAGCGAATTGCCCTGCGACGATGACTCGGTGCCGAGTACGACGTTCGCCCGGAGCGTCGCATTGTCGGAGCGGGGGACGCCGCGGACCGTGACCTGAGGGAACTGCACCGGGACAGTGCGGAAGTCCTTGGTCGTCGAATAATTGAAGAGCAGCTCGTTGTACGTGCCGTTGGTGAAATTCGTGAGGAACTCGGCCACCGAGCTGTTCGTCTTGCTGCTGAACTGGTAGAGGTTGGAGGTCAGGCCGAAGTTGGGCGACGCCGTCGTGGCATTGCCGCGCCCGAAGTTCGTGTTGTCCGCGCCGGCGTAGTTGTGGCGAAGGACGAGGCGCGTGGAGAGCGGCAGGTAGGCGTCGAGCCGGACGAAGGCGTTCTTGTTGGGATTCCGGCGCTGGATCTGCTCGCCCGTGCCGGCCTGGGAGAAGCCATACTTGCTGGACAGGATGCTGGAAATCTGGTCGATCGTGCCCTGCGAGACGAACTGGTCGGGGGCGCCGATGTAGGAGCCCGATGCCGGGGTCTGCAGGCGCTGCTGCTCGTAGCTGCCGAAGAAGAAGAGCTTATCCTGCAGGATGGGGCCGCCCAGAGTGCCACCGAACTGCTGCTGCGAGAAATCGTTCAGATAGGGCTGGGTGCGCGTCAGCTTCTGATTGCGCGTGTAGCCATAGAGCGAGCCGTGGAAATCATTGGTGCCGCTCTTGGTAACGGCGTTGATGAGCAGTCCGCCGAAGTTGCCCTGGCGCACGTCGAAGGGGGACAGGAGGACCTGGTATTCCTTGACGGCGTCGAGCGGGATGGACTTGGCGTTCGCCTGCGAGCCAGGCTGGCCGGTGGTGCCGATGCCGAAGATGTCGCCTGCCTGCGCGCCGTCGATCTGGATGGCGTTCTGGCGCAGGTTGACGCCGCCGCCGGAGAGGTTGCCGCCGGCGGTGGTGGAGACCTGAGGGACGAGGGAGACGAAGTCGGAGAAGTTGCGGTTGAGCGTCGGGAGGCGGTGCAGCGCGGAATCGGAGACCGTGGTGCTCGTGCCCGTCTTGGTCGCGTTGATGACGGCATCGGCCGTGCCGACGACGGTGACAGCGGTGAGGACGGCGGCTTCGCGTGTGAGCTTGAAGTCCTCGCGGCGTGTCTGGCCGAGGGAGATGGTGATGTCGGTGCGCGTGATGGGCGCGAGGCCGATGCGGCGCACGGTGACGCTGTAGCCGGAGTTGGGCTCGACGCCCTGAATGACGTAGAAGCCGGTGGACCGTGTGGTGGCACCGACGTTCAGCCCGGTGCGTGCGTTGCGGAGCTGAATCTGGGCGCCCTCGATGGCCTGCCCGTTGTCATCGGTGACCGTTCCACTGAGCGAGCCGGTGGTGACGCCCTGAGCGTGGAGCTGCCCGGGGAGAACGGCGGCGAGGGCGATTGCGGCGCCCAGGATCCAACGCGTAATCCTCATGATGTGTGCTTCCCTGATTGAAGTTTGGTGCCGTCATCAGCACCGCACGAAGTTCCGCCGTGGAACGGATGGGCGGAGAGAAACGAGAAAAGTTCGGTCGATCGTTCGTTGCAATGCCGACCCGAGCGGTAACGGTTCGGTCACCCGGGGAATGACTCGTGGCCGGGTCCGGAGCGAAGTGCCGGTGGGGTGAGGGCACCACGCGCGGTACGGACAATCTAGGCTTTGCCGGGGCGGGGGGACAGGACCCGTGGTGGGCGAGGGCGGAAGTGCGTGATCGATCTCGCGAAGCAGGGAGTTTCGCGGCGGGGTGGCGCCGATTAAACTGGTAGCTCTGGATCGCTGGGCGAGGATTCGGTGGCGCTCGAGGGTTGGGCGCTGGGGCCAGGTAGCTCAGTTGGTAGAGCAGCGGACTGAAAATCCGCGTGTCGGCGGTTCGACTCCGCCCCTGGCCATGTCCAAAACCCCCATCAAACCTCGTAACTCACGGTTTGATGGGGGTTTTCGCATCTGGTGATGAGAGAGCGTGAGGTTTCATGAGGGTGCATGAGGTCGCGTGATGGTGCGCGTGGGGGTGCATCCTGTCACAGGTTTTGGCACAAGTTGCGTCGGTGAGCCTCTGCTGTGAGCCTCCTTGTCCGACGGTGCGTTCCGGCACCTGCACTGGGAAAGTGAATCCCTGCGTCCTAGTCGAATGAGAAAATGTCACCGATCGTGTGAAATTGGCTCTGTCGGGCTTTTGGTGGTCCGGCCCGTGGCGATTGGTTGGAGGCGCTCGATATTTGTCTGGATTCGCGTGTGTCGACGGCGAAATGCACGTGCGTGCGAGCCAGTTGGGGTCGATTTTCGCCCGCGGATCGTGACAGAGTACGCCGATTTGCGCCTGCATGCGCGCTCATCCTCTTCTGAGCGTGCCGTGTGCCGAAGGTCTCTCCACGTCGAGCTTCCGTTGTGGCCAGTGCCGGCCTCCCTATCGTCCCGTCCGAGACGGAACTCGTGGTCGAGGCGATCACCGCGAGCGACGTCGGCCTGACGATCCAAGTGGCGTGTCACCGTGAGCGCGCGCCCTGTCCGCGCTGTGGCCGCGATGCCGGTCGTGTCCATAGCCGCTACACGCGCCGGCTCGCCGACCTGCCGTGGCAGGGCCGGGCGGTCTGCCTCGTGCTCACCACGCGGAAGTTCTATTG
>JAYUTY010000542.1:0-2784 GCA_043754875.1 Gemmatimonadota bacterium | reverse complement strand
GCGCCGAGGCGATCCGGGTGCTGGGGATGCAGCTGTACAGTGGACTGCTGCAGAAGCCCGGCCCGATCGAGTTCCTCACGCAGCACATCTCGCTCTTCCAGCGCTACTACCGGCCGGGCGACATGAAGGTGACCAGCTACGGTCCTGGCCGTGCGACGGCGCGGCTGATCGGCTTCGAGCCCGGCGATACGCTGTTCTGCCGGCGGCAGAGCGGCGGGTGGAAGTCGGTCATCGAGATCGCTGGTGGACGTGAGACGACGGTGGACCACGCGCGCTGCTCACTCGAGGGCGACATGTTCTGCGAATGGGTCATCCGGTGGAAGTGAGAACGGTGCCATGACACGAATCAAGCTTCGCGACCTCGACGTGCACTACGAGGAGCGCGGGAGTGGCGACGCCATCCTGCTCATCCATGGTCTCGGGTCGAGTACCGAGGACTGGGAGCCGCAGGCGACGGAGCTGGCGCGCGAGTTCCGTGTGGTGTCGTACGACGTGCGGGGACACGGGCAGACGGGCAAGCCGCGCGAGCGCTACAGCGTGCATCAGTTCGCCGAGGACGCGGCCGCTCTCATCGAGACACTCGGGTTGGCGCCGGTGCACGTGATCGGGCTGTCGATGGGCGGGATGATCGCGTTCCAGCTCGCGGCCGATCATCCCGCGCTGGTACGTAGCCTCGTCATCGTGAACAGCGGACCGGAGATGATCCTGCGCCGGCCGCGCGAGAAGTTCGCCATCATGCAGCGCCGGATGATCGTGCGGCTGATGGGAATGCGGAAGATGGGAACGGTGCTCGCCGATCGGCTGCTGCCCGGCGCGGAGCACGCCGAGCGTCGCGTGCTGTTTGCCGAGCGATGGGCGCGCAACGACAAGGGGGCCTACCTGCGGGCGCTGTCGGCAATCGTCGGCTGGAGCGTCACGGAGCGACTCAAGTCGATCGAGTGCCCAGTGCTCGTCGTCACCGCCGACCAGGACTACACGCCGGTCGCGTGGAAGCAGTGGTACACCGATCTCCTGCCGAACGGATCGCTCGTGGTGATCCCCGACTCGCGTCACATGATGCCAGTGGAGCGGCCCGAGCTCTTTCACGAGGCGTTGCACTCGTTCTACGGGGCGAGGGTCGCACCGTGAACGTGGGACTGCTGCTTCCGCGACATGCGCGCTATCGTGGGGCGCACACGGCGCTCGTCTGCGGCGACACGAGATTGACGTATGCCGAGCTCGCCGCGCGAGTCAACCAGCTGGCGAACGCGCTGCTCGCGCTCGGACTGGAGAAGGGGGACAAGCTCGCCGTCGTGATGCCCAACTGCCTCGAGGTGCTTGAGAGCTACTGGGCGGCGATCCAGATCGGGCTGGTGCTCGTGCCCCTCAGCCCCCTGCTTCGCGGGCCAGCGCTCGCCGCACTGCTCGTGGATTCCGAGGCGTCGGCCGTGATCGCGTCGTACGACCTGACCGACGAGCTGTCGCGCATCCGCGCCGACGTGCCGGGCATCGCTGCCGGCCGATGGATCAGGACGGGTGGTGGCGAGTTCGAGAACTTCGTCGATCTGCGAGCGCTGGTGGAGCATGCGTCGCCAGACGCGCCGCCCGCGGTGGAGATCGCCGGCAGCGATCCGTTCAACATCATCTACAGCAGTGGCACCACGGGGACGCCGAAGGGGATCGTGCACACGCACGACATCCGGGCAGCGTACTGCACCCTGTTCGCGTCGGCCTATCGCATCACTCCGGAGAGCATCGTGCTGCACGCTGGCTCGCTGGTGTTCAACGGTGCCTTCCTGACACTGATGCCGGCGCTCTTTCTCGGCACCACGTACATCCTGCAGCAGCGGTTCGACGCGGTGGAGTTCATCGAGACCATCGAGCGCGAGCAGGTGACGCACGTGAAGATGGTGCCGTCGCAGATCGTGGCCGTGCTGAACGCGCCGAACTTCTCGGCGCACAAGCTCCGGTCGCTGCAGATGCTCGGCTCGGTGGGCGCGCCGCTGCATCGCGAGCACAAGGATCGGCTGACCTCCGCGCTTCCGAACATCTTCTATGAGCTCTATGGCCTCACGGAAGGGGTGATCACCATCCTCGATCGAGACGACGTGGCGCGGAAGACGGGATCGGTCGGCTCGCCGATCGCATTCTCGGAGCTGCGCATCCTCGACGAGAATGGCGTCGAGGTGCCGGCGGGCACGGTTGGCGAGATCGTCGGGCACAGCCCACTGCTGATGCCCGGCTACTACCGCCGGCCCGATCTGACGTCAGCGGCGATCGTGGACGGCTGGATGCACACCGGCGACATGGGCTACCTGGACGAGGACGGCTTCCTCTTCCTCGTGGACCGTAAGAAGGACCTGATCATCTCGGGCGGGGTGAATGTCTACCCGAAGGACATCGAGGAGGTGCTCGTCACGCATCCGGACGTCGTCGAGGCGGCGGTGTTCGGTGTGCCGGACGACCGGTGGGGCGAGGCGCCGCTGGGTGCGGTCGTGCTGCGGAAGGGCGCCGAGTGCGACGTACTCGTGTTGAAGCGATGGGTGAACGAGCGCGTCGGCGCGCGGTACCAGCAGGTGCGCGAGATCGTGGTGCTTGCCGAATTCCCGCGCAACGCCGCGGGCAAGACACTGAAGCGCGTGATGCGCGACGAATACTGGACGGAGCGAACGGTGAAGATCTGATGGGAAAGCTCGATGGGAAGGTGGCGATCGTCTCGGGGTCGGGGCGTGGGATCGGCCGCGCGGTCGCGCTGAAGCTCGCGGCGGAAGGGGCACGCGTGGTGGTGAACGACCTCGACGACGC
>JAYUTY010000541.1:0-2784 GCA_043754875.1 Gemmatimonadota bacterium | reverse complement strand
TCGCCGCCATGTGCTCGCGATTGCGGCTCACGGTCACTCCGCCCTTGCGGCCGGCGGCGCGGGCCTCGCCGGAGTCGAACTCGTGCGCGGTGCCCTTCTGGTGCGCGGCGCGACCGCCCTTGCTGGCGATCTCGCGCTGCTTGGAGCGATCCATCGACGCGAAGCCGCGGTTGCTGCGGCTCCGTGCGCTGCCTTCGCCCTGGCTCTCACCATCCCCGCGCGTGCCGCTCTCCTCACCGGCTCCCCGCGCCGAGCGTGCGCTCTCGTTGGACACATCGCGCTGACGCTCACGATCCCCGCCGCCGAAGCCGCGCTCCTCGTTGTTTGATCTCGTCGCCATTACTGCTCCTCCTCGAAGTGTTGGGCGCCTTCGCCCCGATCCAGCGCACTCGCCCCCCCAGCATGCGCGCTTCGTACGTCGGCCCTATGGACCGTGCCTGACTCAGCGTTGTGCAAACTGCGGACCCATGTGTTTCCACTCTGCCCAAATATGCGGAAGAATTCGCGACACGACTCGTGATTGCGACGCAGCCGTTCGCATCGCGCATCCCCAAGCGCCGTCGGGCACCGTGCGCAAGGGGTGCGCCGGCACGAGTATATTGCCCCTCCATGTCGCTCGCCCTCCGTCTCCTCGGCACCTCTGCGTCGCGTCCCACCGTGGAGCGCAACGTCGCGTCACTCGCCATCGTGCGTGAGGGCGAGACGCTGCTCTTCGACTGCGGCGAGGGCACGCAGCGGCAGATGATGCGCTACGGCGTGTCGTTCGGGCTCGCGGACATCTTCTTCACCCATTTCCACGCCGACCACGTGATCGGCGTGATCGGCTTGATGCGCACGATGTCGCTTCAGGGGCGCACGGAGGCGCTGCGACTCTGGGGGCCGCGCGGCGCGGCGCGCACGCTCAAGCGCGCGGAGGAGTTCGGGATGGACCGATTGGGCTTCCCGATCGAGATCACGGAGCTGGAGCCCGGACAGCGCGTGCAGCGCAAGGAGTACGCGATCGTACCCTTCGCGGTGGATCACCGCGGCGCGCGCGCCGTGGGCTATGCGCTGATCGAGGACGACCGCAAGGGTCGGTTCAACCCGGACCTCGCGCGCGAGCTCGGTGTGCCCGAAGGTCCGCTGTGGGGTGAGATCCATCGCGGACGCTCGATCACTCTCGACGACGGGCGCACGATCGAACCGTCGGTACTGGTGGGCCGGCCGAGGCCGGGCCGCAAGATCGTGCTCACAGGGGACACGCGCCCGTGCGCGGCGACGATCGAGATCGCGCGCAACGCGGACCTGCTGGTCCACGAGTCCACCTTCGGCGACGAGGAGCACGAGCGCGCGGTGGAGACGGGGCATTCGACGGCGCGCGAGGCGGCGACGGTGGCGCGCGAGGCCGGTGTCGGCACCCTGCTGCTCATGCACTTCTCCGCCCGCTACGCCCGGGACGCGAGCGAGCTTGGCAAGGAGGCGCGAGAGTGCTTCGAGCGGACCATCGTGGGGAAGGACGGCCTCGAGGTGGAGATCCCCTTCCGCGACGTGGCTCCGGCCGGGCGCTAGGCCGACGCCAGGAGGTCGTCGGCCACTCGTCCGCTAGCCGCGGGCGGGTTCCGGCGCGTCGTTCGGGTCGTTCGGGCGGCTGATCGGCATCGAGCGCTGGAAGAGACGCAGGATCGTCGCCGGGTCCAGGTCGTCGAGCACACGGTTGGAATCGAGTCGCGACGTGACGCTGCGCGACTCCGGGCCCTGGCTGATGATCCAGTTGTATCGGTCGAGCCGCGAGCTGTTGCCAGCCGGGTGCCGAAAGATGATCTGCGCGCTGCTCGACGTCGGCATCTGGATGGCGACACCCCAGGTGATGCCGTCCGGCGTGGTGATCGACTTGGGCGCGTTGGTGGACTTCATGATGTGCGGAGTACGGGAGTACGGGAGAGGTCAGCCGACGAGCGTCGGCAACAGGGGTTGGCGGCCGGCAAAGCCCGAGTGCTCGTCGTGCCAGAACTGCACCGACGACTCACCGAGGCGCCAGCACAGCAGGATCGGGCGTCCGTCCATCTCGCTCGGGAAGTCGATCAGCCCGATCCGGCGATCCTTGAGCTGGATGCCGATCGACTCGAGCTCGCCCTGACAGACGTGGAGCTCGCGCGCGAGCTCCTGGATCTGGCGCTCGATGGCGGTGGCACGGGCGTCGGGAAGCGGCCCGACCATGGTGGAGACCACGAGGTCGAGCTCGACGATCATCTCCTGCCACCGACGATGGGTGCGGACGACGTCGTCCACGATCTTCCGGACGTACGGGAGCGTGCGATTGGCGTGCTCGACGGTATAGAGCTGCATGTAGGAAAATCCAATTTAGCGGTCTGGCAGAGCTGTCTTGCAGGGCGGTCTAGCGACGATCAGCGAGGGCCGTCTCGCGACGCTGGTGGGCCATCTCGTTCATCATCCGGTCCTGCTGCGTGTTCAGCTGCAGGGGAGGAAGGGGGGCGGGCTTTCCCTCCTCGGCCAGGTGAACGAAGGTGAGCCAGCATTCGTTCGTCTGTCTCCGCACTCCCGTGGTGACGTTCTCCGCGAACACATCAGCGAGGACGGACATGGAGGTCCGTCCGACGTGCACGACCCGGGAGCGAGCCTCGACGAGCTTGCCGACGCCGATGGGCTCCTTGAACAGGATCCGATCGATGCTCAGGGTTGTGGCTTGGCCCCCGGCGTGCCGCATGGCGCTGAGACCGGCGCACCGGTCGACCATGCTCATGATGACGCCACCGAACACCGACGGACGGCGAAGCCCGTTGGCCT
>JAYUTY010000540.1:0-2788 GCA_043754875.1 Gemmatimonadota bacterium | reverse complement strand
CTTGGCGGGCACGGGGCGATCCTGGCTGTCGGACTGTTCGCGCCGGTGCACTCGCTCGCGGTGTGGCGCGCGGCGCGCGAGGGAGTCCCCGACGTCATCGCGGCGGCGCAGGCGCGGCTGACACCGCTGGCAGGCCGCATCGTGGGCGCGATGGGAGTGCCGGGGGTAAAGGCGGCGCTCGATGCGGTCGGGCTCTCCGGCGGGGCGCCGCGCGCGCCGCTGCGCACGCTCGGGGGCGAGGCCCGCGCCGAGCTTGGGGCGCTGCTCGAGACGGCGGGGCTGGCGACAGCGAGTTGAGCGGCGCCGAGCGCGAGGTCGTCGCACGGGGGATCCTCCACCTCGAGGCGATCGGATGTGAGCCTCGGCCGGCCGGCAGCGCCGCCGAAGCGCGCGCGCGGAGCCATGCGGCGCGCGCACTCGGCGAGGCGGGATTCGCGACACGTGAGGAACCGTTCGAGTACTCGGCCTTTCCGGGGCGGTACGGCACCCCCATCGCCGGACTGCTGGCGGCCGTGACAATACTGGGCGGTGCAGCGACCGCAAGCAGCGCGCTGGCGGAGCGCGCGACCTGGCTTCCGGGAGCGGCGCTCACCGCCGGGCTGGTGCTCCTAGCGCGGTTCGCGCAGGCCATGCTCGGTGATGCCGTGCTCACGCTGCCACTCGTCCGCGCCCGGTCGTCCAATCTGATCGCGACGCGGGGCAACGCGTTTCCACGCATCTGGCTCGTCGCACATCTGGACAGCAAGTCGCAGCCGATCCCTTCAGCGGCGCGTGTGGCGGGGATCGTGCTCGTGGCGGCCTCGGTCGCGGCCGCTCTCACGGCGGCGATGCTGCAACTACTGGCCATGCCGCACCGTATGGGTTGGCAGATCGCGGCGTTGCTCGTCGTCGTGGGGGCGCCGCTGATGATGGCGTCCCTGGTGGGCCACCGGTCGGACGGCGCGGTGGACAATGCGTCGGGAGTCGCGGCCGTGCTTGCCGCCGCGGCGCGCGTGCGACCGGACGTCGCGCTCGGGGTACTGATGCCGAGCGCCGAGGAGCTGGGACTGGCTGGGGCTCGTGCATGGGCACGGGAAGCGGCGCGCACGGCGAGACCGGGCGTGGCGCTGAACTGCGACGGGGTCGACGATCACGGAGAGCTGACGATCATGTACTCGGGAGCGCGGCCGGACCATCTGCTCGCAACGATCAGCGCGGCGGCAATGCAGCCTGTGCGCGTACGTCGCATGCCGCTGGGGCTTCTCACGGATTCGGTCGCGTTCGCGGAGCGCGGCTGGCAGACCGCGACGGTGAGCCGTGGCGGCCTCGCGACGCTCCGCCGAATCCATACGCATCGCGATTCGCTCGCGGCGCTTCGCGGCACCGGCATCGAGCCGGCTGCCGATCTGCTCGCTCGCACCGTGGAGGCGCTCGCCTGATGGAAATCGGCATCCTGATCGCCGTGATGCTCCTGGGTCTCGTGATGATCCCCTTCGGCCTTCCGGGCACCCTGATCATCTTCTGCGGCGCGCTCGGCTACTTCCTGCTCGTGAAGGGCTCGATCGGGCTGTTCACGGTGATCTGCGTCGGGTTGCTGATGGCGCTCGGCGAGTTCCTCGAGTGGTCGCTCACGGCAAAGTACACGAGGAAGTACGGCGGCTCGCGACGCGCGAGCTGGGGGGCGGTCATCGGCGGGATGATCGGCGCCTTCATCGGCGTGCCCGTGCCGATCGTCGGCTCGATCGTCGGCGCGTTCGCGGGGGCGTTCGTCGGGGCGTACGTGGGCGAGATGACGGGCGGCAAATCCACGGGCGACGCGACGAAGGTCGCCACCGGGGCGTTGATCGGGCGCGCCGTGGCCGCGGCGATGAAGGTGGCGATCGGCATCGCGATGGTAGTCTGGATCCTGTTCGCGGCGATGGTGTGACGCCGCTGGGCGTACTCGCTAGTGCTGCAACGCGAGACGTTGGCGTGCGTTGTCCATCATTGGCCTGAACTGGGGATCTGCGTCCTTCCACAGTCCGAGGAAGCGCCCGTATGCCGCTGCGGCGAGCGCCTTCGAACCGCGATGATCATAGATCTGCGCGCGCCGATAGAGTGACGGCGCGAGGTAGACGAGGTCGTACGGGGAGTTCTCCTCGAACGTGCTGTACCATCGCACGGCCTCGTCGTCCCGGCCGAGCTCGTGCAGCAGCTCAGCGCGGACGTATCGTTCGTAGCTCTGCGAGACGAAGCCTGACGTCCACGCGGCCACGAATGGGGTAGCGCGCGCACCGCGCTCCAGCAGCGCGAGGGCGACCGCCGGATGATGCTGACGACGCTCGCGCTCGGCTTGGATGCTCAAGACAAAGCCCTCGCCGAGGGCGACAGTAGCGCTCGGGTCCGGCAATGCGGCGAGGCTCGCGATGTCGGGCGTAGCTCTCTCATCGGACGCTGTCCGTGCGCGGCCCATCGCGGAGAGATAGCGACGCGTCATCGGACGAAGAGCGCCCTGCGTGTGCGGCCATGACAGGGCCATCGTATGATTTACCGGTGCGGCAGACTCCGCCTCGAGCGCCGTCTGCGTACGGGCGCGGTCCAACGAGTCTATGTGGAGAAACGGGGCGAGCTCGAGGAGAAGCTCGTACTCGAGTGCGTCGATCGGCGTCTGCGCTCGAGCCTGGATGAGCTCGGCGCGTGCATCGCTCCACTGACCCTGCGCGAGCGCGAGGTGCGCCTGCAGAATGTGTCCAAACCCCTGTTGTTCGGCGGAGCGCGTGGAGACGGTGAGGGCACGCGCCAGCGCTCGTGCCTCGCGCGGGTGACGACC
>JAYUTY010000539.1:0-2797 GCA_043754875.1 Gemmatimonadota bacterium | reverse complement strand
GGCGCGGCGCTCGGATCGGGTACGTAGTCCTCGTGGGTCACCGGCAGTGAGACGACCCCAGCCCGGTAGTCGAGGACGCCGGCCGTGCCATCGAGCCGGACGCCGTACGGATAGGACGATGCATAGCCATCCGGCGCTGCGACCAATGGATTGCGGAAGGAGAGCACGCGCGACGAGAAGGTGCCCACGAGGTGCGGCACCTTGCCGGCCTCGAGCACGAACGCGTCCGACGGTGAGAAGCGCAGCCCGACCTGCTTGAGGTAGAACTCCGTGCCCGCCTCGTTGCGGCCGCTGCCCGTCTCGGTCGAGATCTCGCCGAAGAAGATGACGTTCCGCACCGGCTCGGCGGCCGACCACATGTCGAGGTGCGCCACCGGACCCGCGCGTCCGCCGTTGCGGGCGAGCAGCGCGGAGGCCTTGTCGGTCTTCCAGAGCTCGAGGTCCGCGACACCCTGCAGCAGCACGCCGCCCTGCGCACGCGCCGCTCGTACGGGCACGAGCGCGAGCAATGCGGCCGCCGCGAGCGCGCCGACGGGCCCGATGGAGCGCACCTGGCACCTCACGTGGTCCCTACCAGGACGCGAGACGCGTCGAGCGACGCCTGCACGCGACGTACGAGGTCGAGTGGGGTGAATGGCTTGCGAAGCAGTTGGACCTCCTCATTCAACTCGAGAGCCGTGGTCGAGTCGTCCACGTGGCCGGTCATGTAGATCGCGCAGACCGGCCCGTACTTGGCGACGAAGCGCTCCACGAGCTGCGGCCCATTGAGCTGCGGCATCACGATGTCGGTGAGCAGCACGTCCACCCGCTCGACACCGCGCGCCAGTGTCAGCGCCTCGACGCCACTGCGGGCGGTCAGCACCGTGTAGCCGAACGACTCGAGCGCGCGCTGCGCGAGCGCGCGCACGGCGTCCTGGTCGTCCACCACGAGCACCGTCTCGGTACCGCGGGACGGCATCTCGTCGACACCGGTCACTGCCGGCGTCACCGCGCTCTCGAGCGCCGCCGGAAAGCGCACGACGAATGTCGTGCCCGCGCTGGGCGCGCTGTCCACCGTGATGATCCCGCCGGACTGCGTGACGATGCCGTACACTGTGGAGAGGCCGAGCCCCGTTCCCTTGCCCGTCTCCTTCGTCGTGAAGAATGGCTCGAACATGCGATCTCGCACTTCAGCGGACATGCCGACGCCAGTATCGCGTACCACGAGTGCCACTCCGTCGCGCTCCATGTCGTTTGAAGCGGTTCTCCGCTCCACGGCGATCGTCAGCGTGCCGCCCTCGGGCATCGCGTCGCGCGCGTTGACCGCGAGGTTCAGCACCACCTGCTCGATCTGGCCGGGGTCCGCGATGATTCGTGCGACGTCGCCGTCATCTGCGACCACGAGCGTGATGTGGGAGCCAATGAGCCGCTGCAGCATGCGCTCCATGCCGCGCACGACCTCGTCGAGATGCACGAGCTGCGGACGGAGCACCTGCTTCCGGCTGAATGCGAGCAATTGATGCGTCAGGCTGGCGGCGCTCTGCGAGGCGTCTGCCACCTCGCGCAGGTCGGCGGCCACTTCATGGTCGGCACCGAGGCGCATCTGCACGAGCTGCGTGAAGCCCGAGATCACGGTCAGGAGGTTGTTGAAGTCATGGGCGATGCCGCCCGCGAGCGTGCCCACCGCCTCGAGCTTCTGCGACTGGCGCAGCTGCGCCTCGCTCTCGCGCAGTGCGCGCTCGACCCGCTCGCGGCCACTGATCTCGTCCGTGAGCACTTCGTTGGCCGATGCCAGCTCGGCACCTCGACGCTCGAGTTCGTCGCGCTTGCCGTCGAGCGACGTCATCAGCTGCACGAACGAGTCGTTGAGCGCGCGGACTTCGAGTGATGCATCGTCCGCGTCGAATGTGGCATCCATGCGCTCCTGCTCGGCACCCGTGCGAATGAGCGCGATGAAGCGCTTGAGCGGCAGCAGCAGCGAGCGCGAGAGCATCGACGTGCCCAGCGCCGCGAGCAGGATCGCCAGCGCGCCGTAGAGCAAAAAATCGCGACGCAGCGCATTCGTGAGCGTGCGCACCGCCGGTCCGAGCGGCTGCAGGAGGGTGATGCGCAGCTCGGTGCCGCGCTGCGTGCGCCCGAGTGGAATACCGGCGACGAGATACTCCTCGTCGCCGAGCTGCACGGGGATATCCGCGCGCGCCGCGATGATCGCGGCATCGAGCGATCGCGCCGATGCGAGCGTTCTGCTCACGACGCGCTGTCCCGCCGAGATCACCACATCGCCCTGGAAGGAGCGACGGAGCGACGTAGCAAGCGCGGAGTCAACCGGCTCACCGTAGACGATCGTGCCGATCGTGAAGCCGTCGAGGATGAGCGGCGCCACGCCCACGCTGTAGTACGCGTCGCCGAGCTCGAGCGCACCGCGGTAGGCTTCGTCCGACGTGGGGATGAGCTCCGGGTCCAGCGCGTTGCGCACGGCTGGCAGCGCGGAGAGATCGGCACCGAGCATCTGCGGCGTGTGCCCACTCGCGTACCCGGCGAAGACACGCCCCTGTGGGTCCGTGGCCAGCAGCGTGCCGCCACCAAGGTCGTGCACCGTCTTGGCCAGCTCGTGCTCCACCGTCGCGGTGAGGTCGGCGCGCGTTCCCCTGCCCGCCTGCTGCTCCACACGATACGTGGCGATCGCCGAGCGGAGGCTCGGGCTCTCGGCGAGCAGCGCGGCGGTGAGCACCAGGTGGCGCCGCTCGTCGCGCTGCAGCGACACGAGGGTGCGACCATTTCGCGCGAGCTCGTCAGCGAGGAGCTGGCGGGTGCTGTT
>JAYUTY010000538.1:0-2805 GCA_043754875.1 Gemmatimonadota bacterium | reverse complement strand
CGACGCGGCAGCGCTGGTACCGTGACCTGCTGCGCCGGATGATGGAGAGCGAGCGGTTCACCGTGTACGAGGCGGAGTGGTGGCACTTCGACTACGCGGACTTCCGACTATACCCGATCGGGAACGTGGCATTCGACAAGATCGCTTCCCGATGATCTCGCCGCCCTTCGGAGCGCTCGCGCGGCTGATCGTTGCCGCGGCGAGCGTTCCGACGAAATAGCGCGGATCAGCTATGGATTCAGCGACACCGCGGTCCTGGCGTCGTTTGGCTCTTCCACCGTCTTGAGCACATCGCGCCAGGCGAACTTCTTTCCCGAGTGGCGCACGTAGTAGTCCATCCACGCCATCTCGGCCGTGGACTTGACGAGCTGGTTGCGTGGGTCCGGGATGCCGTGCGTGTTGCCGGGGTAGACGTAGAACTCCGTCGGCACGCCAAGCCGCTTGAGGGCCATGTGCAGCCCCTCGCTCTCGGGACGCGGAACGCGGGGGTCGTTGTCCACGACGTGGATCATCGTGGGCGTCTTCGCGTTCTTGATGTAGGCGGCTGGAGACTGCTTCCACCAGCTCTCCATGTCGTCCCAGTACATCTTGTCGCCGAGGTACCACTGCCGCACGCGCTGCGTGTCGCTCTCGCCGTACATCGAGATCCAGTTGTAGACGCCGGCTCCCGTGGAGATTGCCTTGAAGCGATCGGTGTGCGTGAGGATCCAGTTGCTCCAGTGGCCGCCCGCGCTCCAGCCGAGGACGCCCATCTGGCTGCTGTCGACCATGCCCTGCGCGAGCAGGTGATCGACGCCGGCCATGATGTCCTGATAGCCCTTGGTGAAGTAGTCGCCCTGGCTCTCGATCTTGAACTTCTCACCGTAGTTGGTGGAGTTCCGGTAGTTGGGCATCAGCACCATGTAGCCCGCGCCGGCGTAGACCTGCGAGCCGTAGCCGCCGTTGAAGCCGAGCACGTCGGCGGCGGCCGGACCGCCGTGTACTGAGACGATGAGCGGATACTTGTGGCCCGCCTGATAGCCGACCGGCTTCACGAGCACGCCACCCACGGTGCGTCCGTCGGCCGAGGTCCACGAGATCTCGCTCGCATCACCGAGGGCGAGGGAGCGCGTCCAGGGATTCGCATCGGTGAGCTGGACCCAATTGGAGCGCGTGCCGAGGGCCGCCGCATTGGCGACCGTGTAGAGCGTCTGCGGGGTGCGCGGGTCGGCGTAGGTGACAATGATGCGCCCCGTCTCTTCGTCCTGGGTGGCGCGAACGGAAGCCGACTCGTGGACGACCGGACGCACCGTGTTGGCGGCAACGTCGAGCGCGAGCACCTGGTCGGTGGCCTTCACTCCCTCGTTGAAGTAGATCGTCCGACTGTCTCCACTCCAGAAGTCAACTGTGACGTCGCCGTCGAAGCCGGCGCCGAGCTTCCTGAGCGGAGCGCCGCGCGAGGCGACGTCGCGCACATAGACGCGACCGTTGTGCATCATCGCGAAATCGTCGGCGGCGGAGAAGGCGAGCGTGCGGCTATCGGGCGAGAAGCGGATGGGGCTCTCGCTGATGTCGGTGTTCTTCGTGAGCCGCTCGATCTGGCCCGACGCGACTTCGAGGAGGTAGAGGTCGGCGCTGTTGTTCTGCTCGAGGATGTTGCGCGCATAGCGATTGTTGGCGATGCCGTGGTAGCCGATCCAGCGGCCGTCCTCGGAGATGGTGAAGTCGCCGACGCTGTACGAGGTGTCGCGCGTCAGGCGCGTCGTCTTGCGATCTCCGAGGTCGAGGGCCCAGAGGCTGGACGCTGGCGTTTCCGCGTTGCGGACGCGGACGTCGAACCGCTTCTCGAGGCGGAGCCGCTCGTCGACGTCGACTGTGTCAGCGGTGGCGAAGTAGATGCGCTTGGAGTCCGGCGAGAAGCGCCAGAGGCCGACCCCAGTGGGATGGCGGGTGAGTTGCGTGGGGCGGGTGGAGTCGCCGGCCGCGAGCGCCGAGACGGGAAGGGCGAAGAGCTGTTCCTGGGTGGGAACGCCGGCGCGATAGACGAGCCAGTGGCCGTCCTTCGAGAAGGCGAAGGTGGAGACGCCGTCGCGAGAATCGCTCACCTTCCTGGCTTCGCCGCCATCGGGGCGCATGAGGAAGAGCTGCGAGGTCGCGCCGCCGCCGCCGCCGCCACCACCGCCGGCGGCGGGAGGGAAGTATGGCGCGCCGGGGCCGCTCGTCGGCAGCGTACTCGCGCGTGCAGCGGCGGCGCCAGCTGCGGGGGCCGCATCACGGTCGGAGAGGAACGCAATGAGCTTGCCGTCGCGCGACCAGGCCGGGGCCGACTCGTTCTTGTCGGTGGTGAAGGTCAGTCGCCGCGTGCTGGCGACGCCCTGCTGCGTCGAAACGAGATAGAGATCACTCTGGCGGCGTGCATCCTTCCAGTCGGGAGTGCTGATCGAGTACAGCACCGAACGCCCATCCGGGCTGGCGGCCGGCGTGGCGATCTGGCGAACGTTCTGCACGTCGAGCCAGGTCATCGGCCGGCCCGTGCTCTGCGCGAACACGGCTGGCGCCGTGATGCTGAGGAGGCCGAGCGTGGCAGCGACGGACAGGAGAGGGCGACGATTCATCACGAGGCGAGGCTGAGGAGGAGGGAGGCGAGGACCGCGGTTGGCGTGCGATTCCCGGTAGAGGATGCACCGACTACCGCGTTCGCGCCACCAGTGTACGACGTCTTGCGAAGTCGCCGTCACACACGCTGGTTGATGACTGACATTCCCGCAAACCGGACTCGAGAACGCACATGCAGCTGACCGGCATCCATCACCTGACCGCGATCTC
>JAYUTY010000537.1:0-8290 GCA_043754875.1 Gemmatimonadota bacterium | reverse complement strand
CCGCCTGCTCGAAGGTGGCGCCGGCCGGCATCGGAAGCACCTCGCGCTCGTGCACGCAGAGCTGTTCGGCGTGCGCGCCCCCGCCGACGATTCCCATCACGCGCGCACCGTGGGGCCAGAGCGTCGCGCCGGGTCCGCGGGCGTCCACCTCGCCGGCGTATTCGATGCCGGGGATGTCCGGCGGCGCGCCTGCGGGCGCTGGGTAGCGACCCATCCGCTGGAGCAGGTCGGCCCGGTTCAGCGCGGAGGCGTGCACTCGCACGCGGATCTGCCCGAGCCCGGGCTCGGGCACTGGTCGTACCTGTTGCTGGAGGACGTCGGGGCCGCCGGCCGTCGTGATCACGATCGCCCGCATGTTCATCACGTTCATGTGTGCATCTCCATCTGTCAACCGAGCGGCCGGCCGAAGAGATCCTCCAGGCGGGAGTTCGGCCGAGCTGAGCGCTGGTGTGCGGTGGCGCCGTATGCCGACTATCGGATGAAGACGCGCGTGCCGATGGGCACGTTGTCGTACAGCCATTCGATGTCGTCGTCCGCGAGGCGGATGCAGCCGTGCGAGCTTGGCTGGCCGATGGACGCCTGGTGCGGGGTGCCGTGCCGCAGGTATCCCTCGCCGAGGTCGAGGCGAAAACGCCCGAGCTCGCCGACGACCTGCCGCTGTTTGGTACCGAGCGGCGGGATGTAGAGCGTGTCGTTCCAGATGATCCCCTCGCCGATGGCGAACGGAGTGAACGGCTCACCCGGACGCACGAGACCCACCTCGCCATCCTGCACGACGATCTCGCTGCTGTCCGCGAGCTTGAGCGGACGCTTGGCTGGAATGCGGGCGAGCTGCAGCCCGCGCGCCTTGGCCTCCTCGACGTAGTGCCACTCGGGTGGTGCCCACGTCGGGTCCGCGGTCTTGCCGAGCACGCGGCGCAGACCGCGCGGCGTGTGGAAGTTCCAGACGCGTCCCCTGTACACGAGCGTGGAGTCCATGCCCACGCCGACGCTCGCCGTCCGGAGGGTGTCAGAGCCGTTGAGGACCCAGAGTTCGCGCGACTCGAGCGAGCTGATGACTCGGAGCCCGGTCGTATCCGCCGCCGCGATCGAGTCGCGCCATGCGGCACGTGCGCTGCTGTCGGCGGGTGCTGTCGCGGCGCATGCGCATGCCGCTCATGTCGGAGCTGTCCACGGGCGGAGCGCTGCGGTCACGTTCACCTGGCTCGCCTGCCGTCGGCGCCCTCGCCTGCACGGCAATCGCCTCGCGATGGAACCCGACACGACGCCGATCGCCGTGACGCAAGCCAATCGGCCATACTGCGTGCCCACGTGCCAGGAAGTGACCCGCCTCACAACATGCGCACACCTCGCGCGCAGCCTGCGCACCTCCTGCGCGCAGCCACGAACGGCGTGCGTTGCCGACGCAGCAGGAGAGTCGGCTTGTGCGAGTTCAGCAGACGCGTATGCTAGACGAGTATGCTTCTCGACATTCCGCGTCAGCTTCTCATGAGGATCACCTTGCCTCTGCCACTCCGCCCGATCGCGCTCGTCGCCATGCTCGGCCTCGCTCACGCGTGTGCGACACCGCGTGCCGCGCTGGAGCCAACGTCCCGCACGGCCGACGCCCGCGTGCTCGTCTACAACATTCATGCGGGACGCGATGCTCGCGGCGGCGACAACATGGCTGCCGTTGCCGATCTCGTGCGCAGCACCGGGGCCGATCTCGTCCTGTTGCAGGAAGTGGATCAGGGCACGCGTCGATCGGGCAACGTCGATCAGCCCGCGGTACTTGCTGCGCGGACCGGCTTTCATGTCGCCTTCGGCAGCGCGCTCGACTACGATGGCGGCAAGTACGGCGTGGCGATCCTGTCGCGCTGGCCGATCCTGCGCGACACACTCATCCATCTGCCAGTGACGCCGGCGCAGCAGCGCGCGGGCGGGTCGCACGAGCCGCGCGGCGCGCTGCACGCCGCGATTGCGGGGCCGACGGGCAGGATCACGGTGATCAACACCCACCTCGATCCGAGTGGCGACGATCGTTGGCGGCGGCAGGAAGCGGATTCCATCGCGAGCCTCGTCGCCCAGGCGCGCCGCACGAGCCAGCTCGTGATCGCTGGAGGAGACTTCAACTCGACGCCGGAGAGCGCGGTGCAGAGCGCGCTTCGAGGGGCGGGGCTGCGCGACAGCTGGATGGACTGCGCCACGGGTGACGGCTTCAGCTTTCCCGCGGACCGTCCCATCAAGCGGATCGACTATCTGTTTCTCACCGGCGAGATTCGCTGCAGCAGCGCGCGCGTCATCGACACGCCATCATCCGACCATCGACCGGTGCTGGTGCAGCTGATGCTGACACAGCCGGCGAGCACGGTCGCTGGGGCCGCCGCGCCCACCACAACGACCGCGGCTCCGGCAATCGCCGCGCCACCAGCCGGCAGCCTCGACCCACGCGTGCCGCTCACGCCGGCGCAGCGCGCGTGGGTCGAAGGCACCCTCGCGTCGCTCTCGCTGCGCGAGCGCATCGGCCAGATGATCCACGTGTGGGCACTCGGTGACTACGCCAACACACGCGACACGACGTACGCCCAACTGCTCCAGTGGATCCAGCGCGATCATGTCGGCGGCGTCACGATGTCGCTGGGCTCGCCGGTGGAGGTGGCCGTGAAGATCAACGCCTTGCAGCGCGCCGCGCGTGTGCCGCTGATGGTCGGCGCCGATCTCGAGCCCAACCTCGGCCGGCTCGAAGGCGGCGTCTTCACGCACTACCTGCTCGACGCGGGTGGCGCGACGGCATTCCCGAACGCGATGGCGATCGGTGCGACCGGTCGCGAGCGCGACGGCTATGACGTGGGCCGCGCGATCGGGGAGGAGGCGAAGGCGGTCGGGATCCGGATCAACTTCGCGCCGACGGTGGACGTCAACAACAATCCGTCGAACCCGGTGATCAACACGCGCTCGTTCGGCGAGGACCCCAAGCGCGTCGCGGCGCTCTCGGCGGCGTTCGTGCGGGGCTCCCAGGACGCGGGCGTCATGGCCACGCTCAAGCACTTTCCGGGACACGGCGATACCGACGTCGATTCTCATGTGGGGCTGCCGATGGTGCGCGCAACGATGGCGCGGCTGGACACGGTGGAGCTCGTTCCCTTCGCCGCCGGGATCGGCGCCGGCGTGGGGATGGTGATGACGGCACACATCGCGCTGCCGGCAGTGCAGGGCGACAGCACCACACCGGCGACGCTCGCGCCACGCATCATCACCGGGCTGCTGCGCGACAGCCTGCACTTCACCGGGCTCGCGATCACCGATGCGATGACGATGGGCGGGATCGGCAAGGGCTACACGACGGAGGAGAGCTCCGTGCTCGCTGTGCAGTCCGGCGCCGACGTGCTGCTCAAGCCAAGCGATCCCGCACGCGCCATCGAGGCACTGGTCGCCGCGGTGGATCGCGGGACGATCTCCCGCGCACGCATCGACTCATCGGTGCGCCGAGTGCTCGAGCTCAAGGTGCGCACCGGTCTCGCGGCGAGCCGCTTCGTGCCGCTCGACACGCTGCGCGACGTAGTGTCCTCGCCGGAGCATCTCGCGCTCGCCGCCGATATCGCGCGCCGCGCCATCACGCTGCTCCGCGACCGCGATGGCCTGGTGCCCACCGTTGCGGCGGTGCGCGCAACCGCTGCCGGCTCCGCATCGGCGCGGGCGCGCACGGTGCTCGTGCAGTACATGCCGGAGACGGAGCTGCGAGCGGGACGCGTCTTCGCTGCCACGGTACGCGGTGCCCTGCCTGGCACGCGCGCCTTCAAGATCGGACCCTTCTCGCCAGCGGCCACGCTCGACTCCATCGGGCTCGCGGCGCGCGGCGCAGACCGGGTGATCATCGCCACCTACGTGCGACGGATCGAGGGTGAGGGGCGGGTGGTGATACCGCTGCCGATCGCCGCGTGGATCGACGCGCTCGCGCAGCGCGAGAAGGTCATCGTGGTCTCGCTCGGCAATCCCTACCTGCTGCGGCAGTTTCCGGGCGTGGGGAGCTACCTCGTGACATACGGCGTGGCCGACGTGCTCGAGCGCGCGGCGGCCGACGCCGTGCTTGGCCGTGCACCGATCACGGGCACGGTCCCGGTGTCGCTGCCGGGACTGTTCCAGCGCGGCGACGGGCTGCGACGCGAGACGCGCGCGAGCGTGGGGCAGGGGGCGCCCTAGCAGCAACGCGCGGCGACACCGCATGAGGGCTGTGCGCCGGCCGAGAGCATGCTTCGTGCGTTCGGGCCGGCGTCGGCGTCGGCGTCGGCGTCGGCGTCGGCGTCGGCGTCGGCGTCGGAGCTTCTCGCGGCGCGCGATGCTGCGCTTGCCATCGACCACCTGAGCATGACTGCCGCCAACAGCTCTCCGCCCACCGAGGCGGCCCCCGCATCACTCGCGCACCGTCAGGTCCTCGTGGCCTTCAGCGGTCTCGTGCTCGTGATGCTCCTCGCTGCGCTCGACTCGACCATCGTCTCGACGGCGCTGCCGACGATCGTGAGCGAGTTGGGCGGACTCGAGCGGCTGGCGTGGGTGGTGACGGCCTATCTGCTCGCGCAGACGGTCGTCACGCCGATCTATGGAAAGCTCGGTGATCTGTACGGACGCAAGATCGTGCTGCAGTCGGCCATCGTGCTCTTCCTCGCCGGCTCCGCACTGTGCGGACTCAGCCAGTCGATGATGCAGCTCATCGTCTTCCGCGCCATCCAGGGGCTCGGCGGCGGCGGGCTCAACGTCACCACGCAGGCAGTCGTGGGCGACATCGTGCCGCCGCGCGACCGCGGCCGCTATCAGGGAATCTTCGGCGCGGTGTTCGGCCTCGCGAGCATCGCCGGCCCACTGCTCGGCGGCTACTTCACCACGCATCTCTCGTGGCGCTGGATCTTCTACGTCAACCTGCCGCTCGGCGTCGCGGCGCTCGTCGTGCTCGCCGCCACGCTCCCCAGCTCGGCGCGGCGTGTGTCCCACGCGATCGACTACATGGGAGCGGCGCTGCTCGCCGTGGTGCTGAGCGGACTGACGCTGGTGGCGGATCTCGGTGGCACGACGTTCGGCTGGACGTCGGCGGCGATGTTGGGCCTCATCGCCGCGGTGGTGCTGGCACTCGTGCTCTTCGTGATCGTCGAGCGGCGCGCGGCCGAGCCGGTGCTGCCGCCGCGGCTGTTCGGCGAGCGCACCTTCTCGCTGTCGTCGATCGTGGGGCTCATCGTCGGCTTCGCGCTGTTCGGCTCGGTCACCTACTTCCCGCTCTACCTGCAGGTCGTGAAGGGCGAGACTCCCACCGCGTCGGGATTGCAGATGCTGCCGATGATGGGCGGCATGCTCACGGCGTCGATCATCTCGGGGCAACTCATCAGCCGCACGGGACGCTACAGGATCTTCCCCGTGATCGGCACCGGAGTGATGACTTGCGGGCTCTTCCTCCTCTCGCGCCTCTCGGCCGAGAGCACGACACTCAGCGCATCGCTGCTGATGTTGATCCTCGGCGTGGGGCTCGGCATGGTGATGCAGGTGCTCGTGATCGCCGTGCAGAATGCGGTGGAGTACCGAGACCTCGGCGTCGCCACGTCCGGGGCGACGCTGTTCCGGCTGGTGGGCGGCTCGCTGGGCACCGCGGTGATGGGGGCGATCTTTGCGGCGCGACTCGCGAGCAATCTCTCGCGGCTGCTTCCGGCGGAGAGCGGCGGGGCATCAGCGGTGGGTCGCAGCGTGAGCATCCAGTCGCTCGCACTCCTCCCGCCGGCCGCGCGCGCCGCGTATTCGGCGGCATTCACCGGTGCGCTGAACACCGTCTTTCTCCTGGCGGCAATCGTGTGCGCCATCGGTTGGGCGCTCACGTGGCTGATGCCCGAGCGTCCGCTCCGCACTACGGTCGCGGCGTCGGCAGGGAATCCGGGCGAAGAGGCGGGCGAGGCATTCGGGCGTCCGTCGGATCCGGATGCCGCGGCGGCGCAGCTCTACGCCGCACTCTCGCGGCTCGCCGACCGCGACGTACAGCGCGCGCACATCGCCCGGATCGTGGAGCGGGCGGGCGAGTCGCTCACACCGCTGGCGGCCTGGCTGCTCGTTCGCATGGAGCGCGCGCCAACCGTCGATCCGGTCGAGCATGGCGTGCCGCTGGGGATCGCGCGCGAGCGCATGCAATCCGCGCTCGACGAGCTCCGCGATCGCGGTCTCGTGCAACCCGCGAGCACCGGGTCGGCCCGCGCTGCATCGCCGCTCACCGTGAGCGACGCGGGGTGCAACGTCCTCGACAAGCTCGGCGCGGCGAGACGATCGTACCTCGCCGAGCTCGCGACCGATTGGGATCCGGCGCAGGGCGAGGATGTGGGCACGTATCTGCGCGAGGTCGTCCGCGGACTCGTACCGGACGCGCGGCGCGCCAGCGCGGCGCCCGGCGCGATGTCGTGATGTCGTGACGACTCGGCTGTCGCGCGGCACGCTGACCCTGCTCGCCGTGACCGCGGCGGTGGCAGTCGCGAACCTCTACTACAATCAACCGCTCCTGCCGGAGATGGCGAGGAGCTTCGGCGCGGGGGCGGGCGCGGTGGGGTCCGTTCCCACGTTGACCCAGCTCGGCTACGCCGTCGGGCTATTCCTTCTCGTTCCGCTCGGCGACGCCGTGGAGCTGCGCCGGCTGATCGTGCTGACGCTCGCCGCGACGAGCGTGGCGCTCGCGGCCGTTGCCCTCGCGCCGACGGCCGCCGTACTGGCCCTCGCGAGCTTCGTGATGGGTGCCTGCACCATCGCGCCGCAGCTCGTGCTGCCGTTCGTGGTACGGGTGGCCGAGCCTCGCCGCCGAGGAGCGGCCGTTGGCGCGGTGGTGAGCGCGCTGCTGATCGGGATCCTGCTCTCGCGCACCTTCAGTGGACTCGTGGGCTCCCGGGTGGGCTGGCGTGCCGTCTACTGGATTGCCGCGCCCGTGATGCTCCTGCTCGCGGTCGTCGCGCGCGCGACGCTGCCCGCGCAGCCGCCTACCGCGGTGATGCGCTACGGTGCTCTCCTTCGTTCGCTGCCCGAGCTGATTCGGCGACATGGCGTGCTCCGAGAGGCAGCGATCTCCGGCGCGCTCGCGTTCGGCGCCTTCAGCGCGTTCTGGACGACGCTCGCCTTCCTGCTGCCCAGCATCCCCACGCACGGCGGACACCGGTACGGCGCGGCGGAAGCGGGGTTGTTCGGCCTCGTCGGCGTGGTGGGTGCGCTCGCAGCGCCGATCGCCGGCCGACTCGGTGCCGGCAAATATCCGCGCGAGGCGGTGGCGCTGTCGGCGCTCGCCACGCTGCTCGCGTTCGGCGTCTTCGCGCTGTCGGCGAATTCCATCGTGGGGCTCGTGGCCGGCGTGGTGCTCCTCGATCTCGGCGTGCAGGCGGGGCAGGTGGCCAATCAGGTGCGGATCGCGGGCGCGGCGCCGGAGGCCGAGAGCCGCGTGAACACGGTGTACCGTGTCAGCTACTTCATCGGGGGTGCGCTCGGCTCCGCGCTCGGCGCGGCTGCGTGGTCGCGCTGGGGATGGTCGGGTGTCTGTGCAACCGGCGCGGCCATGCTCGTGCTCTCGCTCGTCGTGGTGCTCACGCCCTGGGTTTCGGGGGAGCGCTTCCGCGCTTCGCACGCGGTGAGCGTCCACTCCTCCTGATGGCGCGAGGACAGTGGATCGAAGCAAGAAGTTTGCTTCCCCTTTGGCGCGGTGGCACGCGTATGGTGCGTACACGGCTCCCTGATTCACGCAGCACACGGGAGTCATGACGAGATCATACGAATGGCCAATCGCCCCGACCGCCGCTCCGCCGGAGATATGGGGCGGGGTCGAGAGCACGATAAATCGCGTTCAGGACAGCTACTATCGTCAGCTCGAGCGAAACGGACAACTCGGTCGCCCGAGCGACATCGAGCTGTTCGCAGGGTCGGGAATACGCGCCATCCGGTATCCGGTCCTCTGGGAGCAGCACGCGCCACATGGCGAGGACTCCCGCGACGCGATCGACTGGTGCTGGGCAGACGAGCGTCTGACGCGCCTCCGCAACATCGGCGTCCGCCCGAGTGCGTACCGCGGCGTTCTTCGGGCCATGGGAGCAGCACAACTTCGTCACGCAGACGCTCCGCGCGAGCGCAAAGAGGGAGGAGGTCGAGGCGGCGTCCGACACGACTGTGTCGCCGACCTACATCGTGGAGCTGGTACACGCGACGCTCGACCTGCTCATCGACGGCGCGGCGGGTATCTGGCACCTGTCGAACCGCGGGGCGGTCAGCTGGGCCGAGCTGGCGCTGGCAGCGGTGCGGCCGCGCTACAGCGCGC